>DATCCQ010000022.1:0-5263 GCA_036511185.1 Gaiellaceae bacterium | reverse complement strand
AAGCGGCTCTACTGGCCCGAGCCGGTACCGGCGCCGCCCAGGCCGTAGAGGCCTGACGCCCGCCCGGGAAGGGGCACTTCTCTATTCGCCCGCCACCGATCCACCCGCCCGCGGGGTCGTTTCAAACTACTGTCCCGAAAGAGAAGAAAACGCACCGCGACGTACCGATTCTGTGCCAACTCGGTATCTCTGCTCGGGCGCGTCTGCTTTGCCGGATCAGTGGCAGGCGCTACTACCAGAGTCGAGCAGCCGCCCGTTCGGCGTCGAGAGAAAGCGCCAGGAATAGCGCTTCGCACCCAACTTCAGGCGTAATACGCCCCAGTGCGAAGTGATGATCTTCCTGCTCGTGGGAATCGGTGTGACGGCCTGATAGAAGGGGCCACCGCCTGTCCCGACTACAAACTCGCGCATACCTCGTGCTTGATTGATGTGACCCGATGCGTCGAGCGGAGCGAACCGTTGATAGAGGTGGTCGTGGCCGTTTAGGACTACGTCGACGCCGGCCTTGGCCAGTGCCGCCCAGAAAGGCTGCATATTCGTGTCTGAGCCGTGCGGGCCCGAGGAGAAGCGCGGACGATGCCAGTAGGCGAGCGTGCAGCCCGAGCGGTGCTGGGCAAGGTCGGCCTGCAACCAGCGAAGCTGGGCCGATCCGGGCCCGCAACCACCGATCTCGCCGCACTCGGAGTTGAGAACTACGACGTGCCAGCGGCCCAGCCGGTAGCTGTAGTAGCCACCGGGCGGCGCGGCCTTGCTTCCGAAGTAGGCGAAATACGCGCTGGCGCCGGAGGTCATGTACTCGTGGTTTCCGACCGCCGGTCGTGTTCGCACCTTGAATCGGCCCCAGGTTGGTTGGTAACAGTCCGCAAAGTCGCTCGTTGACCCGCTGGGGTATGCGGTGTCTCCTAGCGCCGCGACGGTGCCGGGACGGCTCTCGATCAGGGCGGCCGTTAAGTGGGCGCCGTTCGACGAGCAGTCGGCGATATCGCCTGCGGCGAGCATTATCGCCGCAGGCTGGGAACTCTTGGCCGCGGCCGTGGGCGCCTGTCCGATCAGGACGACGACGAAGATTGCGACCAGGGCGCGTATGCGCATGTCACGAGGGTAACAGCCGTTAGGCCGTGGCCGGCTCGGCCGCCGCGCCCGAACCGGCGAGCACGAGCTCGGCGATCTGCAGCGCGTTCAGAGCGGCGCCCTTGCGCAGATTGTCGCAGCTCAGATAGAGCGAGAGCCCGCGCGCAACGTTCGGGTCGCGGCGGATTCGCCCGACCAGCACCTCGTCGCCCCCAGCCGCGTCCCCAGGGGTCGGGAACTCGGGCAGCTCGAGCACGCGCACGCTCGGAGCGCCGCGTAGGATCTCGGCGGCCTGCTCGGGCGAGAGATCGTCTTCCAGCTCGATCCAGATCGCCTCGGAGTGACCGACCATTACCGGAACGCGGACGCAGGTCGGCGCCACGGGCAGATCGGGCAGCTCGAGGATCTTCTGCGTCTCCTGGCGCAGCTTCGACTCCTCGTCGGAGTCGTCGCCCTCCCAGGTCCAGTCCATGATCAGGTTGTGCTCGGCGGGATTTTCGGCCCTGAGCGCCTCCATCCGCTTGGCGCCCGCGCCCGATACCGACTGGTAGGTGGCAACGTGCACGCCGACGAGGCCGGCCGCGTCGTGTAGCGGTTTCAGCGTCATGGTGAGCGGTATGGCGCAGCAGTTGGGGTTGGCGATGATGCGATCGCGCTCCAGCGCCTCGAGCGCGCGGGCTCCGTTCACCTCCGGTACGACCAGCGGGTAGCCGTCGACCAGGCGGTAGGCCGAGGACTTGTCGATGCAGATCGCACCGCCGGCGGAGGCGTACGGGACGAACTCCTTGGAGCGCGAGGTGCCAACTGAGAAGAGGCAGAGATCGAGGTCGCCGGCGCGCAGAGCCTCGGGCGTAGTTTCCTCGACGATCAGTTTTCCGTCGCCGAAGGGCAGCTCTTTCCCGGCCGAGCGAGCGGAGGCAAAGGCACGCACGTTCTTGTAACCGCGCTCGGCCAGCAGGCGCAAGGTGAGCGTGCCGACGGCGCCGGTGGCGCCGATGATGCCGATGCGGGCGTTTTCGAGCGGGTTACTCATGGCCGCGTTCTGCCAGGTCGGTGTCGAGCCCGAAGGCGAAGTGCAGCGCCTGCACGGCGCGCTCCACGTCTTCCTTGGCGATATGGCAGGCGATCTTGATCGGCGAGGTCGAGACCACTTCGGGCTCGATTCCCAGATCACCCAGGACGTCGAAGGTCTTGGCGGCGACGCCGGGGTGGCTCTTCATGCCGGCGCCGATCACGCTGACCTTGCCCAGGTCGTCGCGCGAGCTCCACTTGACGCCGAGCGCGTTCAAGGTGGCCTCGCTGGCCTTGTGATCTTCGAGCGGCGCCGAGTAGACGATGGCGCCGTCGCCGTTGATGAGGATGGTGTCCACGTTTACCTCGGCTTCGGCGAGCGCCGAGAAGAGCGTCGCGGGGGTCGTTCCTTCGACTCTGTAAATGTTCTCCTCGATGGTGTGCGTGACACCGGAGATCATCGCCTTCTCGAGCATTCTTTCGTCCTCCTCGCGAATCCAGGTTCCGCCAGCATTCGAGAAGCTGGAGCGGACGTGGACCATCACATTGTGGTTGCGCGCGAACTCAACAGAGCGTAGCTGCAGGACTTTGGCGCCCGAGGCTGCCATCTCCAGCATCTCGTCGTAGGAGACCGCGTGAAGCTTGCGCGCCGTCTTGACGACGCGCGGATCGGCCGTGAAAACGCCGTCCACGTCGGTGTAGATCTCGCAAGCCTCGGCGCCGATCGCCCCGGCCAGCGCGACCGCCGTGGTGTCCGAGCCGCCGCGGCCGAGCGTGGTCACATCGAGCGAGTCCGAGGACACGCCCTGGAATCCGGCGACGAGCACGATCTTGTCCTTGTCGAGCGCGTCTTGGATGCGCTTTCCCCGGATGGCGACGATCTTGGCCTTGGTGTGGACGGTGTCGGTGACGATGCCCGCCTGCGAGCCGGTGAGCGAGATCGCTTCGTGGCCGAGGTCGTGGATGGCCATCGCCGCCAGCGCGCAGGAGATGCGCTCGCCCACCGAGAGCAGCATGTCCATCTCGCGAGTATTGGGATCGGGCGAGATCTTGTAGGCCAGTTCGACCAGTTCGTCGGTGGTGTCGCCCATCGCCGAGAGCACTCCAACAACGCGGTTACCCGCCTCGCAGGTGGCAACCAGGCGCTCGGCGACCAGCTTCAGCCGCTCTGGATCGGCAACCGAGCTGCCGCCGAACTTCATCACCACCGTGCCGAGGCGCGGCACGCTGCCGTGATGGTGGTGGTGTTCGATCTCGCTCATAGCTGTGGTCGGTGCGGGGATAGTTCGCAGTGGGATCTCCCGCCCTAGATCAGAATGCTACTTGGCGCGCAAGAGCTTTCGCCAGTGAACCAGCCGCGCCTGCCTGGGTTACATCTCGCGCCGGCCCTCGAGCGCGCGCCCGAGCGTGACCTCGTCGGCGTACTCCAGGTCGCCGCCCACGGGCAGGCCGCTGGCCAGGCGGGTGACGCGGGCGCGGCCGCGCAGCTGGTCGGCGATGTAGGAGGCGGTCGCCTCGCCGGTCATGTTCGGATTGGTGGCGATCACGACCTCCTCGACGCCGCCCTTGTCGATGCGCTGCAGTAGCTCCTCGATGCGCAGGTCGCGCGGCTCCACTCCGTCCAGCGGCGAGAGCGCGCCGCCGAGCACGTGGTAGAGGCCGCGGAACTCGTGCGTGCGCTCGAGCGAGACGACATCCACCGGCTGCTCGACGACGCAGAGCAGGTGCCGGTCGCGGCGCTGATCGAGGCAGATCGAGCAGAGCTCCTCCTCGGTCAGGTTGCCGCACTCGGCGCAGAAGTGGACGCGCTCCTTGACTTCGGTAATTGCCTCGGCCAATGCGTTTGCCTCTTCCTTGGGCACCTGCAGTAGGTGGAAGGCGAGCCGGCGCGCCGTGCGCTGCCCGATGCTGGGCAGGCGCGTTAACTGGGCGACAAGGTTTTCTATTGCCGGAGAGGGCACGCGCCTATTTTGCCTGTCCTTTGCGGACGGTCCGTCGCGTTCTGTTCTATGAGGTGATTCGCGCAGCGGCGAGAGACCTCAGTCGGATCGTGAGCGGCGATCGACATAGATCCTCGCTATTTCTGTTTCTCGCGCGTGACGGGTTGGTCGATACCGTTCTCCGCCCCGTGGGAGGGTGGGGGGTGGTGGGTGGGGAAAGCGGCGCCCAAACCCCGAGAGAAAGCAAGCGCAAGCCGGGTCTATAGCCCGGGTATTCCCAGGTTGCCGAGCCCGCCCATCAGCCCGCCCAGCTTGGCCTGCAGCATCCGGTCGGCGGAGCGCAGCGCCTCGTTGGTCGCCGCGACGATCAGGTCTTCGAGCATCTCGGGGTCGGCGGAGTCGATAGCTTCCGGCCTGATCGAGACCGAGACGATCTCCCGGGCGCCGTTGGCCTTCACGGTCACCATGCCGCCGCCGGCCGAGGCCTCGACGATCTCCGCGGCTGCTTCGGTCTGCAGCCGTTCCATCTCGGTCTGCATCTGCTGCATCTGCTTCATCATCTTGTTCATGTCCATGGACATGGCGCCGTCTACCCCCTAATCCTCGACTTCCTGTGCGTCCAGCGTGTCCTTGAACAGCGAGATTAGATCTTCCTCGCGCGTCGACGCGGGGCCCGCGTCCGCTTTCTCCTCGCCCGCTGCCTTCTCGGCGATGACGAACTCGAAGCTGAGCCGGGCGCCGGTTAGCTCGTAGATCGCGGCGGAGAGCTGAGCCGCGTTCTTCTCGTCGGCGGCCATCTTGCGGTGGAAGTCGGCGCTGTGCGGGAACTCGATGCCGAGGCGCGTGCCCTCGAGCGTCACCGGATGGGCTTCCTGGAAGATCGAGCGCGCTGGGATGGAGGCGATCGCTGGCACGATCGAGCGCTGCCAGGCCTCCTGCAGGCGCTCCAGTTCGACCGAGATCGTCTCGGGCGCAGAATCGGTCGCGGACGGCTCGCTCGGCTCGGGCTCGCCCGCCTGCTCGGCAGGATCCGGTGCGGGGGCGGGCTCAGGCTTGGCCGCGGCTTTGGCCTTCTTCTTCGCGAGCACCTTGGTCTCGGCGGGCGGCGGGGTGATGGTCGCTGCGCCGGCCGGGCGCTGCTCGAGCAGCTCGAGCCGGTGCGCGAGCGCGTCCCAGGAGAGGTCGGCCGCGGGCCGGGTTGCCTTGACCAGCGCCAGCTCCAGCGGCAGGCGCGGATCGCC
>DATCCQ010000021.1:0-8581 GCA_036511185.1 Gaiellaceae bacterium | reverse complement strand
CAGATGTCCACTCGCAGTGAATCCAACTCGTTCGACCTATCCGGGCGCACCGCGCTCGTGACCGGCGCCAACATGGGAATCGGGGCGGCTACAGCCGTCTTGCTTGCGAGCCGCGGCGCGGCTGTTCTCGTCACCTACCTGTCGACGTGCCTTCCCGAAGACGACTCGACCTTCCCGCCCGCGTACCGCGAAGCTCGCTCGCGGGACGGTTTGCAGGTAGCGGAGCTCATACGCGCTGAAGGCGGCCGAGCCGAGGCGATCGAAGCCGATCTCACAATTGAGAAGACGCCGGCGATCCTCTTCGACCGGGCCGAGGACGAGCTCGGCGGTGTCGAGATCCTCGTGTTGAACGCGACCGGCTGGCAGTGTCCGGACAGCTTCTCAAGCGGATCAGAGGACCAGGTCGGACGTACGCTCTATCCCGTCACGGCCGAGACGCTCAAGGCGCAGCTCGGCGTCGATGCCGAGGCGAGCGCTCTACTGATCGCCGAGTTCGCTAGTCGCCACAGAGAGCGCGGAGCTGACTGGGGCCGGATCGTCTCGCTCACCTCGGGCGGGCGCGACGGCTTCCCTGGCGAGGTCTCCTACGGCGCGGCCAAGGCGGCGCTCGAGAGCCTCACCCTGTCGGCAGCCTGGGAGCTCGGCGGGCAGGGAGTGACGGCCAACCTGGTTCATCCACCCGTGACGGACACGGGCTGGTTGACGCCCGAAGTGGAGCGCGAGGCGATCGCGAACAGTCCGCTTGGCCACTGGGCGCAACCTGAAGACGTGGCCGAGGTAATCGCCTACCTCTGCTCGCCGGCTGCCCGCTTCATTACCGCGAACCGCATCCAAATGCGTTGAACTCGACTAGCTAGAGGGGGCAAAAAATGATCCGTACGGGCACTTCTCTCTTCGCCCTCCACCGAACCACCCGCCCGCGGGGTCGTTCGAGAGTACCGCTCTGAAAAGAGCTATAGCGCTCCTCACTGTGTCGATTCCGAACCGAATCGCGAACGTGCGGCCGGCCGGCCGAGCCAGTCCGCCCCGCGTTTGGAAGCAGGCGTTGAGCGAGCGCCGAAGGCGCGGCTCAACGCTTCAGTAGTCCCACGAGCGGAAATCAGAGATTTCCGCTCGTTACTAGAGCTTGTAGCCGATCTTGCGCATCAGGTCGTGGCGCGCGACGACGTCCTCTTCGGTCTCGACGCCGCGCGGGGTCTCTCCATCGACAACGCCCGCGATGCCGCGGCCGTGCTCGGTCTCGACAACTATGACCTCGACCGGGTTGGCCGAGGCGCAGAAGATGTGGCAGACCTCCGGCACCTGCTTGAGCTGGTTCAAGACGTTGACCGGGAAACCCTCGCGCAGAAAGACGATGAAGGAGTGGCCGGCGCCGATTGCGCTTGCGTTCTTGACCGCGAGCGCAGTCAGCTCCTCGTCGTTGCCGGCACGGCGCACTAGGCAGGGCCCCGAGGCTTCGCAGAAGGCGAGGCCGAAGCGCAGGTGCGGCCCGGTACCGACGAGCGCCTCGTAGACGTCGTCGACGGTCTTGATGAAGTGCGACTGGCCGAGGATCACGTTCGCGTCCTCGGGCTTCTCGATCTTGACGGTTAGGAATTCCATGGGCGACCTCCTACGAGGATTCTCCGTTCCGAGCGCCGGGGATGCAAGCCGGCGACCATTATCATCGGCTTTCGGCGCGACTGCCGCCGCGAGACCATGCAAACGAACGAGCTGATTACCTGGCCAACGCTCTGCGTCTTCGGCGACTCGCTCGTCGTCGGCTCCGACGACCACGAGGCGGGCGGCTGGGTCGCGCGGCTGAGACTCGACCTGAACGCGCGCGGCAAGATCTCGGTCTACAACCTCGGCGTCGACGGCGACCGCAGCGAGCAGCTGCTGCGCCGACTCGCGGCTGAAGCGGCGGCGCGCAACGCCAGCGTGATCGTGATCTCGATCGGAGCCAACGACCTGGGCTGGCACGGCACGAGCGGTACGGAGACCGCCCTCTTCCGCGAGCGCTACGACCGTATCCTGACCGAGGCAGAGCAGTTCACGCGGCGGATTCTCGTGCTCGGACTGCTCAATGTCGACGAGGGGAACGACTCGCACGGCGTGCGCAACGAGCAGGTGCTCGCCTTCAACGGCATCGTCGAGGAGCTGGCGCGCACGCACGGCGCGGAGTTTCTCGCCCTTTTCGGAACGCTGGCAAAGGAGGACTTCGTCGACGGTTTGCACCCTAACGCCTCCGGTCATGCCAAATTGGCACCTCTGATCGGGCGCGAACTGGAGCATCTGGGCTGGGACGAATAGAGACTCGCGACCAGTACCGTACCGCCGGTTGGGCCTGTAGGAAGAGTGGCGAGAGGGCTCTCCAGACTGCGGCCTCCAGAGAGCCTCCCCCGCATTGTCGGCGGCCGGACCCGCGCTTGCCGGTACGCCCTGTGCCCGTGTTGTCGCCCCAGCGCCTGATTCGAAACGCCGGCGAGGCGCATTAACCCGTTTGGTAGAAGCCCGGTGTCGGCTATTTGCCGACCGCGACGCCGCACTCGATATCGCGCAACCAGGCGATCGCGTCCTCGGTGCTCCAGAAGAGCCGGATCGTCTCCTTCATGATGTCGCCAACCTCGGCTTCCCAGACGCGCGGAAACCCGAAGACGGCCGGCCTCGGTACAACGATTGCGAGGTGGACGGGCTGAGTCTGCCCCTCCATCGCGCGGATCCGATTGACCATCTCCCGCAGCTCCACCGCCTAATACTCAACATTTCGAAGCTCCGTGAGATCAACCAGCATCTTTAGGTTCGGGCGGTGGCGCTCGTATTGGCGGACCTCGCGGACGAGAGCTGTGGCATCAGCGCTGGACGCCGTGCCGGAAACGCGAATCGTGACGTCCTGGGGTGAGCCGCCCCACTACACTTCGTACTCCACCCGCGGAGTCTCGCAAGTTACGCCCGCCTATACAAGACCGGATGGGTTATTTGCAGCGGATATCTGCGGGAACGCGCTTCACGCGGCTACAACCGGCACGCCTGTCGATCGTCCCGCGGCGCTCGTCCACGACCGTCCAGGGCGCGGTCGCCGAAAGACTCGTTCTGTGCAGCCACCAGTGCTCGAAATGGGAGCCGCCGCAGGCCAGCTGGGTGATGATCAGGCCAAAGTGAGGGTTTTTGCCGCTTAGCCAGGCGTTTTGCTCGTAGCAGAGACGTTCGTGAACGGTGCTCAGCATGGTGCGCGTGGCGGTGGCCGAGGGGTGCCCGGCGCAACGGGTGGCGGCTAGCGCCGAGCCCACCGCGGCAACTACACCGAGCGCGCACGTCGCCAGTACCAAGCTGGTTGCCAACCGTGTTCTCATGCCTCTCCTCTTGTCGATCGTAAACCCCGCGGCTCGTCCGTGGAAGCCGACTGCCCAACTAACCTGACCATCTCGATGAAACGCCTGCTCTTAACCGGACTTATCGTCCTAGCGCTGGCCGCGTCTTTCGTCGCCGGCGCCGCGGCCAGGCCAGCTGCCTTCCGCGGCACGACCTCCTCACTCACGCCGGCGCTTCGAGCCCGAATGAGCGGCGTCTCCTGGCACCGCGGTTGCCCGGTCGCGCTAGACGACCTGCGACTGCTCACGCTCAGCTACCACGGCTTCGACGGTCGTTCTCGCAGCGGTCGCTTGATCGTTAATCGCAGTGTCGCGGCGCAGGTCATTGCCGCTTTCCGAAAGCTCTACCAGGCCGGCTTCCCGATCCGGCGCATGCAGCTCATCGACGTCTACGGCGGCAGCGACTTTCGCTCGATCGAGGCCGACAACACCTCGGCCTTCAACTGCCGTCGCGCCACCGGTTCGTCGAGCTGGTCGAACCACGCCTACGGCCTGGCGATCGATATCAATCCGATCGAAAACCCTTACGTGACGGCGAGTGGCTCGGTAGCGCACCAAGCGAGCCGCCCCTTCCTGAACCGCTCCCGAATCAGACCGGGGATGGCGTATCCAGGCGGCGCGCTCGTGAGCGCCTTCCACTCGGTCGGTTGGGGCTGGGGCGGCTACTGGAGCGGCGACCGCGACTACCAGCACTTCTCGGCCAACGGCCGCTGAGGCTAGTCGGACTCCTCGTAGTTGACGCTGAGCGTAAGCGAGCCGTCACAGGCCCCGAGCTTGAGCATCGCCAGCCCTCGTCGGTATTTCACCTCGCAGGTGCTTCCCAACACAGGCTCGAGTATCCACTTGCCAATGTGCTCGGCGTAGTAACCAAGCACGAGGTCAGGCCTGGCGCCGAGGGGCAGCGTGTAGGTGTGAGTCGTCCAGTAGCCCCAATACGGACCACCGTTCGCCGTCGTAGTCTTGGCATACGGATCCCGCTCGCCGGTCGAGTAAGGCGCGCGCGCCTTGGTCGCGCCCGGATATATCGGCAGCGCGGAGAGCACGCGCTCGTTCCGCTTCGTCCACGAATCCTTCTCAACGGCACCAGATAGGTATGACCGACCGAGGGAAGCTGCCAGGATAAGGAGCAGGAAGAGAAAGCCGATACCGACCAGGTAGGCGGTGGTACGGCGCTCGCTCACCGCGAGCCTCCGGCTCGATAGGCGCGTCGCTCTGGTCGTTGCTCCACGACCCGAGTATCGGTGATTTCGGGCTCGAACGACAGATGCCCAGGTGACTGTGCCTGGGAGCGGCTATCGCCATCTCCTGGGGCCGACTACGATCAAGGCATTGCGACGACAGAGGAGCTCGGCGTCGCGTCGATCGCGAGGGGGTCTGAAGTGAAGCGTCCGAATCTCAAGCTCGGCGGCGCCTCGCAGCCGGAAATCTGGCTCGGGGTCAATTATTGGTCGCGCGCCGGCGGGCCGGACATGTGGCTAGAGTTCGACGCCGCGCTGGTCGAGCAGGAGCTGCGCCAGCTCAAAGAGCACGGAATCGGACTAACCCGTTCTTTCCTCGTCTGGCCGCAGTTCATGCCCCAGCCCGGCGTATTCGAGGAGAGCCTCTTCGCTCTCTACGGGAGCTTCCTCGACCTCTGCGAGAAGACCGGCATCAAGACGATCCCCACCTTCCTCGTCGGGCACATGTCGGGCGAGGACCGAGATCCCGCCTGGCGCGAGGGACGAGACCTCTACTCCGACCCCTTCATGCTCGAGCAGCAGTCGCTCTATCTGCACGAGGTGGTCAAGCGCTTCGCCGCGCACCCGGCCGTCACGGCCTGGCTGCTCACCAACGAGATGCCGCTCTACGGAGGCGCCGGCGAGCACGAGGCGGTCACGAACTGGGCAAAGACCCTAGTGCAGGCCGTACGAGACGGCGGCAGCAGCCAGCCGGTGTCGGCGGGAGACGGCGCCTGGGGCCTCGAGACCAGCGGCAAGGAGAACGGCTTCCGCATCCGCGAGCTGAAGGACGTCGTCGGCTGGGTCGGCCCGCACGTCTATCCGCACGAGAGCGACGAGTGGCGCCAGCTGCTCACGCCCGCCTTCGTTTGCGAGCTCGATCACTTCGGGCTGCCGGTGATCATGGAGGAGTTTGGCGCCACCTCGGCTTTCGGCGACGACGAAGCGATCGCCGACTATTACCGCCATGTTCTGACGACTACGCTGCTTGCCGGCGCGACCGGTTGGGTGGCCTGGAACAACACCGACTTCGACCGCGTCGACAAGAATCCCTATCGTCACCACGCCTTCGAGCTGCACTTCGGACTGGTCGACGCGGAGGGCAAGCCGAAGCCCCAGCTGGCCGAGATGACCGCCTTCGGCAAGCTGCTGGGGGAGATCGAGCTCGGCCGCTGCGAGCGGGCCGAGACCAAGGCGGCGATAGTCGTCAGCTCCTATCTCGAGGTCGCCTATCCCTTCGTAGACGACGAGGTCCGACTGCTCGTGCGCGATTGCCTGCTGCAGTCCTATATCGCCGCCCGCGCCGCCGACCTGGCGCCCGGCCTCACGCGCGAGCTGGACGGAATCGCCGAGGATGCCGCACTTCTGATCGCGCCCGCGATGCAGATGCTGACCGGGCCCGGCTGGCAGGAGCTGGAGCGGCGGGCCGAGGCCGGCGCGACCGTCTACGTCTCCTACTTCAGCGGCCACAAGCCCGGAGACGAGCCCTTCCACCCCGGTCTCTGGCATCCCGACTTGAACGCCTTCTTCGGCGTGCGCCACCGGCTTCGCTACGGGCTTGTCACTCCGATCGAAGAGGACGAGATCGTCTGGCGCTTCGAGCAGGGCTTCGGCGCGCTGGGCGCCGGCGAAGAGCTTCGCTTCCGCGCCCGCGGCAGCAAGGATGGGCGTTCGTACTTGCCTCTCGAGCCGTTAGAGGCCGAGGTCGTCGCTACCGACTCGGCGGGGCGCCCGGCGCTGCTTCGGCGCCGCCTAGGCTCGGGCTCGATCGTCCTTTCAACCTATCCGCTGGAGTACATGGCGGCGCTCGGCGAGCGCGTAAACCCCGACGACACCGTTCGCCTTTACCAGGCACTGGCGCACGAAGCGGGCGCCGCGGCGCCGGTTCGGGTCGAGCGCGCCGACGTTCACGTCGACCGCCTCGTCCGCGACGACGGCAAGGTCTTCGCCTTCTTCGTCAGCTACAGCCCAGGCCCGCTCGAGGTCGAGCCGGAGCTCAAAAACGGCGTTTCGCTGTACGACCTTTCGAGCGGAGCTCCGCTGGAGAAGATCGTGCTGGCGCCGCGCGGTGTGAGCGTCGCCGAGCTGCGCGCCGAGTGAGACAAGAACCGGCTCGTAGACATAGCTCCTAAGCTGATCGATAATCGAGCCATTACTCGCGTAGCGTCACTCGAGAAACGCCCGCATGCTCGCCGACCGACGCTAGCTTGGAGAATGAGAACGAACCGTCGCACATTCATACAGGTCGCCGGGATGGCCTAAGAAATGGCTAGAGAGAAGCAGGCCAGGGAGAAGGCGCTCGCAAACCAGGAGTCGCTGCTGCAGCTAATCGAGACGACCGACGCGATTGTGGTCGTTCTCAACTCCGAGGGGAAGATCCAGTACATCAACGAGATGTTCAAGCAGGTCACCGGCTACAGCGCTGAGGAGCTCGAGGACGCGCCCTGGTTCGAGACGCTAGTACCGAAGGAGCGCTATCCGCAGGTGTGGGAGGAGTTCGAGCGCCTGACCGCCGAGGGCACGATGGACAGGTTCGAGAACCCGATCCTGACCAAGAGCGGTGAGGAGCGCTACATCGTCTGGCGAAACAGCGTTGTTCGCCGAAGAGACGAGGTCATCGGAACAGCCTCGATCGGCATCGACATCAGCGAGCGCAAACGCGCCGAGGAGGCGCTCCGAGATTCTGAGGAAAAGCTACTGGCGGTATTCAGGTCGGTCCCGGTCGGAATCGCGGTCACCGACGCGGACGGCGGCCGCATCTACGACGTGAATCAAGAATACGAGCGAATATTCGAATGCAGTTACGACGACGTTGTGGGGAAGACGTCGACCGAGCTCGGTCTCTGGGTCGATCCGGAGGACAGGCAGTGCTTTATTGACGCGATCGAGAAGGACGGAAAGGCCGAGAATCTCGATCTCGCGCTGCAATCGCGGGGCGGTAGAGAGCTCACGGTGCGCGTCAACGCTCTCCCGTTGACGGCCGGCGGCTCACACTACCTGGTTTACGCGCTAGAGGACATCACCGAGCGCAAGCAGATCGAGGAGCAGCTCGAGGTGCTAAGGCGCTGGATCGACGGGTACCCCGAAGGCGCCTTCTGGATCGACACCGACGACAAGCTCGTCTACATCAACGATCCCGGTTGCCAGGTGATTGGCTATGAGCACGACGAGGTGCTCGGACAGAACGTGAACCTGATGAACCCTCTGGCGACTCCGGAGAGGATGAAGGCGATCTGGAAGATGCTCCGCCGGGACGGCTCCTTATTCCTCGAGTCGGTACACCGCCGCAAGGACGGCAGTGAGTTCCCGGTCGAGCTGATGATCAACCTCGTGCGTGTGGGCGGAAAGGAATTCATCTGCGGCTTCTCGTACGACCTCAGCGAGCGCAAGCAAGCACAGGAAGAGCGGACGTTACTGGCCAGGCAGCTACAACAGTCCCAGAAGATGGAGGCCGTCGGCAGGCTCGCGGACGGCGTCGCGCATAACTTCAACAACATCCTGACCGCCCTGGGCGGTTACTGCGAGCTCTTGCTGACGAAGCTCCCGGAAGGGTCGGACGGACGGCTCGAGGCCGAGCAGATCAAGCGTGCAGCCGACCATGCGGCTGTAATCACGAGCGAGCTACTGGTCTTCAGCCGACGCGAAGCCACGCGGCCGGTGCGACTCGACCTGAATACGGTAGTTGTGCAGACACAGCTACTTCTGCGCGAGTTGGTACGCGGCGACATCAAGATCGTGACGGCACTCGCCCCGGTCGTGCCGCTGGTGCTGGCCGACCGCAGTCAGATCGAGCAGGTGATCATCAGCCTGGTCGTAAACGCCCGCGACGCGATGCCAAACGGCGGCTCGATCGCAATCGAGACCGCCAACCTCGACCTCGCCGAGCCGCTGCTCGAGGGAAATGCCACGCTCGACGCCGGACGATACGTGGCACTTGTCGTCAAGGACAGCGGGTCGGGCATGGACGAGAGCACGCTCGCGCACATATTCGAGCCCTTCTTCACCACCAAGAGC
>DATCCQ010000020.1:0-6574 GCA_036511185.1 Gaiellaceae bacterium | reverse complement strand
ATCCAGGTCGGCGCGAAGGTGGCCAGGTTGAGCACTACCACTGCCGTCAGCAGTCCCAGGTCGCGCCAAGAGAGACGCTTCAGCACCCGCCAGACATCCTGATAGGCGGCGATCTGGGGGACGACAAAGACGAAGGTGGCGACGATGAAGGCCAGCCCGATCACAATGCCGATCGAACGGCGGCGTAGCTTGTGGCTGTGCTCGGAGCCCGTCACGTGCGCTACAGCGTAATGCCGCGCCGCCGTGGTTTCTGCGCTAGGCGCTAGATTGCCCTTGAGATGGCTTACGTTCACTACGCACCCAGCCCGGCCGGCTCGTTGATAGGCGGCCTGCGCCGATGACGCCGCTCGGCTCGGACGAGCGCCGCCTGCGGCGCGAGGCGAAACGCCGCCGCACTCGCCGCCGCCGTCGCATCGGCGCGCTCGGCTTCCTGGCGCTCGTTGCGCTTGCCTTCCTAGCTGGACTTATCGCGAGCGGCGCCCTGGGTGGACGCAACGCCGCCGCGGCCGAAACGACCACGACCGTAACGACCGCCTCTACAACAACCGCGACGACCGCCCCCAAAACGACCACGACCACGCAGCCCCGCACGACGTCGGCCGGGTGGTTGGGCAGCGGCCATGCGGTCACGCTCGCCTTCGGCGGCGACGTTCACTTCGAGGGCATCGTGCGCTCCAAGCTAGATGCCAACCCGACCTCGGTCATGTCGGCTATAGCGCCGGTGTTCGAGAAGTCCGATCTGGCCATGGTCAACCTCGAGACCACGGTCAGCTACCGCGGCACGCCGATTCCCGGCAAGTCCTACACCTTCCGTGCCCCGCCCTCGGCCTTTCGTGCGCTCAAGTCGGGCGGCGTCGATCTGGCCACGGTCGCTAACAACCACGGTATGGACTACGGCCTGACCTCGTTTCTCGACACGCTGCGCTACGCCAAGCGCTACAACTTCCCGCTCGTCGGCGGCGGCCGTAACGCCGCCCAGGCCTACGCGCCCTACCGGGTCACGATCAAGGGCCAGCGGATTGCGATCCTGGGCGCCACTCAGGTGATCGACTCCAACCTGATCGCCTCCTGGACGGCCGACGCGAACAAGCCCGGGCTGGCCTCGGCCTATCAGGTCGGGCGCCTCACGGCCGCGGTCAAGTCGGCGCGTAAAACATCCGACACCGTCGTCGTCTATCTCCACTTCGGCACCGAGCTGCTCGCCTGCCCGACGAGCGCGCAGTACGAGATCACGCGCAAGCTGATCGCCGCCGGCGCCGACATCGTGGTCGGCTCGCATGCCCACCGGCTTCTGGGAGCCGGCCGGCGCGGTAAGGCGTTCGTGGCCTACGGGCTCGGCAACTTCACCTGGTACTCGCAGAACAGCATCCCGAGCATCACCACCGGCGTGCTCAAGGTGGTCGTCACCGGCCGCCGTATCGACGGCTATAAGTGGGTGCCGGCGCGGATCGTCGGCGGCTCGCCCACGCCGCTGGGTGGAAGCGCCCGCAGCGCCGCGCTTGCCAGCTGGCGCGGGCTACGCAGCTGCACGAACCTGAGCCGCTGAGCGAGTCTCAACTGGCCGCGGCGGCGGACGCCGGGCCCTCATCCGGGCTTTCCAGAACGATCGTGATCCGCGCCTCTGTGTCCACCATCGTGATGACGAGACCCTGGGCCGGTTTCATCTTGATCGTCGCCGGCCTGAATCCATCGCGCCCGCACTTGATTCTCACCGGGCCTGGCACCTTGTACGGAACGCGAGGCGTGATGACCGGGTAGGAGACCGCAATCGTCCCGGCGGCTTTTGAAAGCTTGTTTTTCAGAACGTACGTCCCGGGGCGAAACAAGATCGTTGAGAAAACGTCTCCGGGCCCGAGTCGGCGACTATCGAACTCAGCCGTCTCGGCCGGGATATCTGGCTTCAGGTCGCCTGCTTCCGCCGCGCCGGTCGCGTGAACGACGACTGCGTGCGGGGCATCGCTGGGAGCCTTGAAGAGGACGTACTCCTTGTGCGAAGCGCGTATTCCTTTCGCAAGAGCCTTTTCTGCGCTCGCCGCTCGCGTAACGTTCAAATGGGTTCCTGCCGCGTCCTTACGCGCTCTTTTCCCAACGGTCAGTCTCACGGCGTGCGACGGCCGGGCTCGCTTCAGAACCCGTACCACGTAGTCTCCGGCCTGATCGAAGCGATGGGCCACGACACTCGGGCCGCTCAGCGCGCCGCTGTCCACTTTGCTTTGCATCATCAGCTTCTCGAGATCGGTCATCAGCCCACCTTCCCCTCGGCCACTATCTCGTGCGAGTTAATGGTCAGGCTCAGCGCAGCGATCGGCAGCATCAACGGCCCCAGACTCTTTGCAGGATCAGGCTTCATCAACAGGCGCGGATCCTCGGTCAAGGTACGCGTGAACTTTTCCTCGAAATGATCGATAATTTTCGTCTCGATGGCGTCAAGGAGGCCGTGGGGAACGCTCAGCTGCTGCACGAGCCAGTCGCTGATTTCGCCAACTATCCCGAGGATGTGCTCGATCAGCCACTCGACGCCGCCGAAAATGGCAAGGATCATGTCCCTGACCGGAGCAGGAAGAGAGTTGAGCGCCTGACTAAACTCGGCCTTGAAAACGGCGGCTACTGAATCGTCGATTTCAATCGGAAGAACGTTTACGTGCCGCGGGTGGATCTTCAGCTGCCACTCGTTCGCGTGCTGATTGACGTGCGCATCGTAGTCTGATTCTCCAGAGGTTCTATTCGCATTCGTTACGTGCGCCGTGGCGACACTCGTGTTTATCGTGATCTCGGAGTTTATGAAGCCGTCGAGCTTGAGCGGCGGCAACGTGATATCGGGATTTGCGCCGAATAGAGTCACCGTCGGAGCCCTCAGGTTGCAGCCACCCTTGTGAACTAGGTCGGGAATGATGCAGAAGCCGCCGATCGTCCACGTTGGTAGATCAATACCGATCGTGACATCGAGCTTGTCCCAAAGAACCTTGAGGTTGCTAACAGAAAGCGTATTGTCGTCGTTCAGCGTGATCCTGGGCTTGACGGCCGTATCGTTGCGGAAATGGAAGGCGACCTCGTAGTGCAGTTGGACGACACCAGATCCACTGTCTCCGCCGAAATCGGCGCTGAAATCTTCCACGATGTCGGCGAATGCTTCCTCGACGACGTCTGACGACACGGCGACGGTGAAATCGGTCATGGCGTCGACTTCTTGACAGTTAGGTAGAGCTTGAGCTGGTTGTCTTCGAACGCCGGGTTATAGGTCGGCAGGCTCCCGGAGCCCGGAGGGCTCGAAGGCGGCAGAGTCAGCGGCAAGTAAAGCGCGACGTCGTACTTCAACTCGAAGTGAATGGTCTGCGTCGGAGTGTGCGTGTCCCGCTTGATCGAGAGAGTCTTCGACCGTGGGATGAGCGCGTCGAGCCGCGGCAAGACGACGAGTTGGACGATCGTGTTGGCGACGCCGTCGATGACGGTTTCGAGTTTCGGATCGAAGGCGCCGGACACGTCCAAGCCGTCGAAGGTGACGGTGACCCGCGGCGGCAGATTGTGATCTTCGTCGGGATCCCAACCCGAGCGGGCGCCGAATACCGCGGTTAGGCCGGCACTGAAGCCGGTCATGGTCGGCACGCTGATGACGGCCTGGTTCTTGGTCGCCAAGTCGTTCTTGAAATTCGGCACCCTCGGCTGGATCGGAGGAAGCGTAAGGCCGGCCAAGGTCTGGGCATCGGGAAGTCCCACACCACCGACCAAGTCGAATCGAGCCGCTATCCGTTGGGCTTTCAGCGGCGCCAGAGTCGGGGGGAGAGGAATGTTGCCTCCCGGTGAGATGTCGATTCCGACCAGAGCCAGGTGAACGGCGAAGTCGAGCCCGTACATCCCGTTCGTGCCGAGAACGGGAAGAGGGCGTTCCTCGGTGATGAGCGCGTAATGCTTCTTCGCGAGCTCGGGATTTGCGCTCTGGAGGGCGGCCAACGCCGCGGCGACACTTCGCGGCAGCCGCTGCGGATGGTCGATCAGGTCTTTCGTCGCGTAGGTAAACCACGAAGGCCGTTGCTGCAGGAGCAGTTGACCGATTCGGCTAGGGCCCCTCTCGTTGAGAGCGGCATACGCTGAAACCTGGTTATCGCTCGTATAGGGCATGGTGTCCGCCAAAAACCAGGCCGCATCTTTGTAGCGTTAATCGGGCCCGATCGTATCGCGTCATCAACGCGTTAGCAAATGTCAGGACGGGCGCCGCTCGCCGTCACGTGGGCTGACCGCTTGAATCGCTGCTCGTCGTCCATTGTCGGCGGTAAGATCGCTGCTCCGTGAGCGGCCGCCTGCAGGTTTCAATTCACGGACTTGGACGCAAAAGGAAGACGATCTTGAAGTACAAGGGACTTTCGTTTGCTTTAGTAGCGCTGCTGGCGTTCTCAGCGCTACTGGCTGCTGCCCAGGCGGCGCCGGGCGCCACCAAGATCGTCGGGGCCGCCTCGGTCGACAAGATGCTGCAAGGCATTCCGCAACAGGGGATCGTGCTCGGAAAGCCGGATGCGCCAATAACCATGATCGAGTTCGTCGAGCCGCAGTGCCCGGGCTGCGGGGAATGGGCGCGCACTGAGCTTCCCGGCGTGACGGCGCGCTACGTTCGTCTCGGCAAGATAAAGCTCGAGTATCGAGGCATCTCCTTCCTCGGCTCGGATTCCAAGGGCCTGCTGACGCTCGCGCAGGCCGCCGGAGAGCAGAACAAGCTCTGGAACGTGGTCGAGCTGGAATACCAGAACCAGGGCTCGGAGGGCTCGGGCTATGCCGATCAGGCGTATCTCGAAGCGATCGCCAAGGCCGTGCCCGGCCTCAATGCCGCGAAGGCACTCGCGCTCACCGGCTCGAGCAAGGTCGCGGCGCGTATCGACGAGGCACAGGCGTTATCCGAGCAGTACCAGATCCGTGAAACGCCCTCCTTCGCGATCGGAAAGACGGGCCACGAGCAGAACATGACGGTCATGGCCAAGGTCTGGGGCCAGGGTCTCTACAGCTCGATCGACGATGCGCTGGCCGGGAAGCCTGTTCCGGCCAAGTCGGCGGGCCTACCAGCCTGGGCGATCGTCCTCATCGTCATGGCCGGCGTCGCGGTCCTCTCGGGCGCCATCGCCGTCCTTGCCAGGCGCAGCGAGCGGCGTCACGCTCCTCCTCCGGCGGCCTAACCGGGCGCTCGTCGCGAGTCGACAACTGCGAGTGAGAGCGCGCCGCTTTGCTTCTCCACGCCTAATAGCCCGGCCGCGCGGTATACAACGAGACACAGATGCGCCTTTACAGCACCCTGCAACGTCAGCTGGTCGAACTACCGCCTGCGCCGGCCAAGGTCGGCATCTACGTCTGCGGCCCGACGGTCTACCAGCGCATCCACGTCGGTAACGCGCGCCCCTACGTCATCTTCCTTTGGCTCAAGCGCTGGCTGACGGAGCGCGGTTACGGCGCGACGCTGGCCTCCAACATCACCGACGTCAACGACAAGATCTACGCCGCCGCGCCCGGGCACAGCGCCGAGCTGGCCGAGCAGTCCTCCCGCTGGTACATCGAAGACACCGATCGGCTCGGCCTGGGCCGTCCCGACGCCGAGCCCAAGGCGACCGAGACGATGGGCGACATCGTCAGTCTGATCGCCGAGCTGGTCGAGGGCGGCCACGCCTACGAGGCCCGTGGCGACGTCTACTTCCGCGTCGGCTCCTACGGCGCCTACGGCCAGCTTTCCGGCCAGAAGCCCGGCCAGATGAGCGAGCAGGAGCCCAATCCGCTCAAGGAGGATGCGCGCGACTTCGCGCTCTGGAAGGCGACCAAGGAGGGGGAGGACACGAGTTGGGATTCGCCCTGGGGCACGGGGCGGCCGGGTTGGCACATCGAGTGCTCGGCGATGGCCTCCAAGCTGCTCGGGTCGGCCTTCGAGATTCACGGCGGCGGCCTCGACCTAGTCTTCCCGCACCACGAAAACGAACTGGCGCAGTCGCGCGCCGCCGGGCAAGAGTTCGCGCACATCTGGATGCACAACGGCCTGCTGCGCCTGACCGGCGAGAAGATGTCCAAGTCGCTCGGCAACATCCAGACGCTCGAGCAGGTGCTCGACGAGTGGGGCAGAGAGACCTTGCTGCTCTTCTTCATGACCGCGCACTGGCGCAGCCCGATCGACTTCTCGCCCGAGACGATGGAGGCCGCGCGCGAGCAGGCCTGGACGTTCAAGAACGCCTTCCTGCAGCCGCCCGAGCTGCAGCAGGCGCGCGGTTGGGAGGCGCTCGAGGCTGCGCTCGACGACGATTTCTCGACCACCGAGGCGCTGGCCGTGATGCACGAGTGGCGCGCGGCCGGGCAGCTCGAGCCGCTCAGGCGCGCGCTCACTCTGTTCGGGCTGGAGACGCTGGCCGAGGCCGAAGGGGCGCCGACCGAGCTGGAGGAGCTGGCCCGGAAGCGTCTGGCAGCCCGTTCCGCGCGCGACTTCGCCGAGGCCGACCGCCTGCGCGACGAGATCGTCGCCGCCGGCTGGGAAGTTCGGGACGTCTCGGACGAGCCCGGCTTCCAGCTAGTAAAGAAGGACTAAGTGGTCGCCGCCGTGAACACGCTCAGCTCG
>DATCCQ010000019.1:0-3664 GCA_036511185.1 Gaiellaceae bacterium | reverse complement strand
ATGCGCCGTCTACTTTACGAGCGATGCGCGAAGCCGCTCGAGCACTGTTGCAGGGGAACACCGAGAGTGTCGAGTACGAGGGACGGGTCTGGCGCTATTCCGTGCCCTCGACGAGCTCTTATCCCCATCAATGGCTCTGGGATTCCGGCTTCCACGCGATTGTCTGGTCGCTTTCCGACCCTGTCCGAGGTTGTGAAGAGCTGCGCTCGCTCTTTCGCTGGCAGGCCGCGAACGGCTTTATTCCTCACGTCATCTTCTGGCATCCCAGGCGCGCCTACCTGCACCCCTGGCCGCACCTCGAAAGCACCGATCACTGGGGCCTTCGTCCCGGCAACCGGCCGCGGATAACGACTTTGATCCAGCCGCCGGTACTGGCGACGGCGGTCGAGCGCCTCGTCTTAGCCGGCGCCGAGGATTTTCTGGCGGAAGCCCTGCCGGTGCTCGATCGCTACTACCACTACCTCGCCTCCGAGCGCGATCCCGACCAGGACGGGCTGATCTCGACCATCGTGCAGTTCGAGACCGGCCTGGACTTCAGCTCAGCCTACGACCAGGCGATAGGCGCCGGCCCGCGCTCAGCTCTCAAGATCGCCTTGAATACGCGCCGCGTCGAGATCCGAAACAAGCTCGCCGGCTACGACCTCAAGCGCATCTTCGCTCGCGATGACCATGCCGAGGACGTCCTTGTTAACACGATCTGGATCGACAACCTCCAGGTGCTCGCCCGCCTGGCCAAGCGCGCCGAGCAAACCGAGCTGGCCGCCTGGGCCGAGTCCAAAGCCAGCCAGGCGCTGCAGTCGCTGCTCGAGCGAGCCTGGGATCCGAAGCGCGGTCTCTTCTCCAATCTCGTCGGCCTGGCCGAGACGCGCACCGAGGCGAAGACGATCCAGTGCCTGCTGCCGCTACTTATCGAGGACTTGCCGGCCGAGGTCGCCGAGCGTCTACTCGCTCACCTGACCGACCCGCAGGAGTTCTGGTCGCCCTATCCCGTGCCCTCGGTTGCCCTCGACGAGCCCTCCTACACCGACGATTCCCGCATTCGCGGCATCCGCCTGATCTGGCGCGGGCCCTGCTCGATGAACACCAACTGGTTCCTCTGGCGGGGGCTGCTTCGCCACGGCGAGGCGGGCTACGCCGCCCAGCTGGCCGGGCGCTCGCGCGAGCTGGTCGAGCGCGGCGGCTTCAACGAGTTCTACGACGCGCGCTCGGGCCGCCCGGTAGGAGCCCTCGAGTTCGGATGGGCGACTCTCGCAGCGGACATGTAACGGACGAAAGTCCGCCTCCTGAGGAGGCTTGACGACTTTCGTCCGCAGATAGAAGCCTGAGCCGCGCCTACGGCTTGGGCTCAGATGCTCCTAGGAACGGGGCGAGCCGGCCATGTGATCGGGCGGGGTTCGGAACGAACGGGGGATGGCGTTTGTGAGCCGCGCCCGCCATGTCGGTCGCTCCGTTTCCGCCAAAAGTCCGCCTCCCGTTGGGAGGCATGACGACTTTCGGCGGTGCGAAGCAAGAGCAACCGGGGGACGGCGTTTGGTGAACCGCGCCCGCCATGTCGGTCGCGGTGGCAAGCGAAGAGCTTGGTGGGGGCGCTATCCTCTTGAGCGCGCCGACGTAGCTCAGCTGGTAGAGCACTTCACTCGTAATGAAGGGGTCCGCGGTTCGAATCCGCGCGTCGGCTTTCATTGATAGAGCCAAGTCCGTCCCATTTACCAGGGTCGGGCTATCGGGCTCCGGATCTTCTGAGCGTCCACGGCGAATCTCGGCTAGAGGGACGTCTCACACCCTCGCGGCGTGCATAAACGGGCGCCTTCTCACTCTAGAGACGGCGCCCGTTTCGCGATGAGCGATCAGTTCGTGTCCTGCAATTGATCAGTCAACGGGCGTTCGGGTAGGCATTAGCCGAGGTCGACGGCGGAGATGCTGGTTGTGATGGCAGAAACAGTCTCCGTTAAGCCGCCGTCGTAATAAGCGCCCTGGAGCGTGATCGTATGGGTTCCGGCGGCGAGTGTCACGACCCTCGACACCGGTAAAATCGCTCGACCATCGGCCGCGCCCGGAGTTTGTGCGCTTACGTTTGTCCAGTAAGGGCCATCCGCAAGAGCGCCGTCTACGTACACCCGACCAAAGGCGTCACCCGCGTTCGAGTTGCTTTGCGCTGTGTACTGACCGACGATCAGCACCTTGTGGCTTGCCGTGAGCGTGATGCTGCAGGATGCGATATCGGTCCACGCAGTAGTCGAGTCTACGTACCGCGCCAGGGTGACCGTCGGTGGGGGATTCGCCGTCGATACACCGGCGTTGCACGCGTTACCGGTGCCTATAGCGCCCTGTGCCCCAGTAGCTCCGGTGGCGCCTTGGACACCCTGCAAGCCCCGATAGCCCCGATAGCCCCTCGGCCCCTTGGCGCCTTTGAGCTTCTTAATGACGCTCGGCTTAATCTGATGGGTCGAGGTGATCAGGTAGTGACTCGCGGCGATGCTCGACCCCGTTAGGGAGATGAACAGGGCAAGGCACGCAATGATCATGGTGGGGGATGGCCACCTGGATCCGGTCTTCATGCTTCCCTCGCTTTCTCGGATGACCCGCCGAAAGCGTCGCGGCGGAGATGTGACACCCCAGCATTAATCACCCGTCCTGGGATGTCAACGAGATCCGATCCGGAGAGCCGGTGCGCCCGTAGCCTACGAAGAGCCGACCGAGTACGCGGTCTCGAGCCCGGCTTCGGCCAGCGGGCGGCGGGCCCAGGCGAAGCGAGTCGCGTACCAGCCTTCTAGCGGGGCTACCGCGACGCCGTAGCTGGAGGACTGGATCAGCCAGCCGCTGCCGAGGTAGATCGCCGTATGGTTGATCTGCCAGGGCTTGGAGCGCGGGCCCTTGGCGCCGAAGAAGAGCACGTCGCCGGGCTCGAGCGCGTCGATGGCGATGCGCTTGGAGCGCCCGACCTCGCCGGACATGACGTAGGTGGTGCGACCGCGGATAGTCGACCTGAGCATCGCGCCGCCGCTGTAGCTGCGCAGTTTGTAAACGCGCCAGACGAAGCCCGAACAGTCGAAGCCGCCGGTAACGGTCTGACCGAAAACGGTCTGCGTGGTTGAGCTCGATCCACCCCAGATGTAGGGGTAGCCGATGAAGCTCACGGCGTAGCCGAGGACGCGCTTCTGCCATTCGTTGAGTGTCGGCAACTCGAGCTGTAGCGACGTATCCTCGACCCATTGCGTTTCTTCGCCCGTGAACGCGAGCAGCTGCGCGATTGAGTAGGCGGCCTCGGCGCGCGTGATTGGGGCGGAGGGCAGAAGCTCGAGCGTGTCCTGGCTGGCGGGGTGATTGATCCGCAGGCCGAGCAGACGAGCGACCGTCTCGCTGCCGTAACGCGCGGGCGGAGAGACGCCGGCCTGGCGGAGGACGAAACGGAAGCGGGCGGCGGCGCTCCTCAGCCCGAGCTGCTTGACGAGAGCCGCATCGAAGGCGCTGACGCTCACCGAGGCGCCTGCTTGCGGCGAGCCCGGCGGCGAACCGCTCTTTGTCGGTTTCGTAGTCGTGGAGCCCGTTGTTGTGGTCGTGTCGCGCGATGGGTCGGTAGTGGTCGGAGTGGTGGCCGTAGTTGTTGTTGTGGTCGTGTCGCGCGATGGGTCGGTAGTGGTCGGAGTGGTGGCCGTAGTTGTTG
>DATCCQ010000018.1:0-4398 GCA_036511185.1 Gaiellaceae bacterium | reverse complement strand
CGAGCTCTTCGCCCGCAGCTCAGGCGAGGCCTCGGACGTCGTCGCCAAGGAGATGTATAGCTTCGAGGACCGTGGCGAGCGCTCGCTCACGCTCCGTCCCGAGGCGACCGCCCAGGTCTGCCGCGCCTACGCCGAGCACGGCCTGCAGCGCGAGCCGCAGCCGGTCAAGACCTGGATGGTCGCGCCGATGTTCCGCTACGCCCGGCCGCAGAAGGGGCGCTACCGCGAGTTCTGGCAGCTCGACGCCGAGGCTGTTGGCTCGGATGACCCCGCGATCGACGCCGAGCTGATCGCGCTCCAGGCCGCCTGGCTCGAGGCGCTCGGCATCAAGACGACGCTTCTGCTCAACTCGATCGGCGACCGCGCCTGCCGCCCGGCCTACCTCGAACGGCTCGAGAAGTGGCTGGACGAGCACTCCGCGGAGCTCGACGCCGATGCCCTTCACAAGCGCTCGACCAGCCCGCTGCGCGTCTTCGACACCAAGAATCCCGAGCTGGCCGCGCTGCTCGAAGGCGCGCCGACCATCGGCGATGCGCTCTGCGCCGACTGCCGCGAGCACTTCGAGGCTGTCAAGCGCTACCTCGACGCCTGCGCTGTCGCGTATGAGTTGGCGCCGCGGCTCGTGCGCGGGCTCGACTACTACACGCGCACTACCTTCGAGTTCGCCGCGCCCGGGCTCGGCGCCCAGGACACCGTCTCGGCCGGAGGCCGCTACGACTACCTGGTCGAAACGATCGGCGGCCCGCCGACGCCCGCGGTCGGCTTCGCCAGCGGCATCGAGCGCATCGTTGCGAGCGCCGAGCAAGGCGAAGCAGACGCCGCCGAGCCGGGCATCGAGATCTTCTTCGCCTGCGAGCCGGATGCGCCGCGCGAGCGGGTGCTTGCGCTGGCGGCTAGCCTGCGGAGGCGGGGCCGCAGCTGCGAGTTGGACTACGCCGGTCGCTCGCTCAAAGGCCAGATGACCCAGGCGCAGCGGCTGGGGGCGCAGCTGACGGTGATCGCGGCAGCCGGCGGCGCGACGCTCAGGCGCCACAGCAAGCCCGACGAATCGCTGACCTACGAGAGGTTGGAGGAAGAACTGGCATGAAGTGGCGTGACCTGATGTGCGGCGAGGTCCGCCCGGAGCAGATCGGCAAGAAGCTGACCCTCTCGGGCTGGACTGACACGCGCCGCGATCACGGCGGGCTGATTTTCATCGACCTGCGCGACCGGGCCGGCATCTGCCAGTTGGTGATCAACCCCGAGCGGGCGCCCGGGGCGGCCGAGCTATCGCATGAGATCCGCAACGAGTTCGTGCTGCGCGCCGAGGGCGAGGTCGTGGCCCGCGCCCCCGAGGCGGTCAATCCCAAGCTCCCGACCGGCGAGATCGAGCTGCAGGTCGACAAGCTGGAGATCATCTCGCGTTGCCCGCCGCTTCCCTTCCAGCTCGACGAGGAGAACGTGGACGAGACGCTGCGTCTGCGCAATCGCTGGCTCGACTTGCGCCGCGACCGCCTGCAGAAGAACATCGCTCTGCGCGCGCAGATGATCGGAATCATCCGCCGCGTGATGGAGCAGGCCGGCTTCCTCGACATCCAGACGCCCATTCTCGGCAAGCCGACCCCCGAAGGCGCGCGCGACTTCCTGGTGCCGGCGCGGCTGCAGCCCGGTCGCTTCTACGCACTGCCGCAGTCGCCGCAGCTCTACAAGCAGATCCTGATGATCGCCGGCTTCGATCGCTACTACCAGATCGCTCCTTGCTTCCGCGACGAGGATCTGCGCGCCGACCGGGTCCAGGAGTTCTACCAACTCGATGTCGAGGTCGCCTTCCCCGACCTGGACGACCTCCTCGCGCTGATGGAGCGAATGATCCAGGCCGTCTGGAAGGAGTGCATCGGCGTCGAGCTCGAGGCTCCCTTCCAGCGCATGAGCTGGGACGAGGCGATGGCGCGTTTCGGCTCGGACAAGCCCGACCTTCGCTTCGGGCTCGACATCCAGGAGGCGACCGAGGCCACGCGCGGCTCTAAATTCGGCGTCTTTGCCAATGCGCCTTGTGTTCGCTTCCTGCAGGCGCCTCTGGAATTCTCGCGCGGCGATCTGGCCAAGCTGGAGGAGTTCGCCAAGGAGTGGGGAGCGGGCGGCCTGGCCTACATCGTCTACGGCGAGGACGGAGAACCACGCTCGCCGATCGTCAAGTTCCTCTCCGCGGCCGAGCTGGAGCTCTTCAGCAGCGCGCCCGGTACGACCGTTCTCTTTGGCGCAGGCGAACCGGCGGCGGTCGCGCGCGTGCTCGGCCAGCTGCGACTCAAGCTCGGAAACGAGCTCGGCTTGATCAACGAGGACGCCTGGCGCTTCCTCTGGATCACCGACTTCCCCCTACTCGAGTGGGACGCCGACCTTGAGCGTTGGGACGCCGTCCATCACCCCTTCACGCGTCCGGCCGTCGGCGACGAGGCGCTGCTGGAGAGCGATCCCGGCGCCGCCAAGGCGCTGGCTTACGACCTGGTCGGAAACGGCGCCGAGCTGGGCGGCGGTTCCTTCAGGATCCACGAGCCCGAGCTGCAGGAGAAGGTTTTCGAGCTGCTGCGCATCTCGCCCTCCGAGCAGCGCAGCAAGTTCGGCTTCCTGCTCGACGCTCTCTCGATGGGTGCGCCGCCACACGGAGGCATCGCTTTCGGCCTCGAGCGCCTGCTGATGGTGCTCGGCGATGAGCAGAATCTCCGCGATACGCAGGCATTTCCGAAAAATCAAGCCGGCGCCGACCCGATGACGGGCGCTCCTTCGGAGGCCGACCCGAAGAACCTGCGCGAGCTGGGCATCAAGCCGATAGCGCCTCCAAGCTGAGAGCTTCTTCGCTCGGCTGCGCCTCCCGAACGCGGTACGCTCTATCCGCGCAGAGCAATTCAACCGATAGAGCAGGCATACTTCATTGCCAACCGAATTTCTGACTAAGTAATCGCGCTTGAGCGAGGGGAGCGAGCCATGTCAACACAGGATCCAGGGAGAGCACGACCGGCGCCGCTGACGTCCCTTCCGCGCATCGAGGACGTCCCGTTCACCGATCACGGCTATGACCCCGATCAGGTTCGAAGTGCATTCGAGGCCTTCCAGCGCCACGTAGCCCAGCTTCAGGCACAGCTTCGTGTGCTGCAGGTTGCAGGGCGCTCGAGCATGGAGCCCAGCGGTCATGCGATTCGCATGGATGCGCTGCACCTGATCCGTTCCGCCGCCGAGTTTGCCGACGCACTCGAGCGCGACGCCCAGACGGCTTCCACCACGCAGCTCTCACGCACCGAAGAGGAAATCAGGACGCGCCAGCAGGAGATGGCTGCCCGAGCAGTCGAGATCGAGCGCTTCCGCCAGGAGTCCGAGCGCCAGCGCCAGGAGATCCTCGGCGTCGCTCGCAACGAGTCGCGCGAGCTACTCGCCAACTCCCAGCGTGAGGCTTCGCAGGAGCTACGCGAGGCAGAGTCACGCGGGAACAAGCTGCTCGAGCAGGCCCGCCACCAGGCGACCGAGCTCACCAACGCAGCCCGCGCCGAGGTCGAAGGAACGCTGGAGTGGGCACGGGCCCAGGCGGCTTCGATCATGACGCGCGCCCAGCAAGGTGCCGAGCAGCTGCTCGGTGCGGCCGGTCTCGGCGAAGACAAGGTTGGCCGAGTGGCAGAGTCGCTCGTCCAGGCGGCCGATCGCGAAGCGCAGAGTGCGCGTTCGCCGGGCGGCGTGATGCGGCAGGCCACCTCGATGCTGCAAGCCAGCGCCGCGGCGGCCGAGTCCGAGCCCGAGCCCGAAGAGCCTGAGGCTGCCGAGCCGGAGATCGAAGAGTCCAAGCCTGAGGTCGAGCCGCCTAGGGCCAGCGGGCCGATGGTCGTAGAGTCGAAGGACGAAGAGCCTGAGGCCGAAGCGACCGTTACCGAAGAGCCGGAAGTCGAGGAGACCGAGGAGACCGAGGAGTCAGGCGCGTCGAGCGAAGAAGAGGAAGAAGGTTGGACCTTCGGCGATACCGACTCCGACGACGAAGAAGAGGACTCTGAAGAGGACAACGAGACAGATCAGGAAAGCCCCGACGAGGACGAGCCGCGGCACTACTCCTGACTCGCTTCTACCCGCTCCGCCACGCGTCGGCCCTTGCTTGACGCGTGATCGACATGGACAATGAGTTGGTTCGACTCGGTGTTGAATCGGTCGAGCCACGTCCTGCTCTCAATGGAGATCGCTAGAGAATGCTGGGTAAATTCCGCCTTAGGCCGAGCTTCCTGCTCGAAGTCGCCTTCCTGATCGGAGTCTGGCTTGTCGCCTGGCGTGTCTTCGATCCGCCGCTGGGCATCCTCGTCTTCATCATCTTCGCGGCCTACGCGCTGGTGTTCTCCTACGAGAGCTGGCTCGACAGCCTCAGCCGGCGCGAACGAGCCGATGCTC
>DATCCQ010000017.1:0-2258 GCA_036511185.1 Gaiellaceae bacterium | reverse complement strand
AATGAAGACCCGCCGACTGGGTGCGATCGGTGGATGCGATGCGAGGACGCAGGGAGCACCCGTATCGGCAGAGATACGGGTGCGACTGAGGACGAAGCAGCGCGCCGCTGAGCGCGGCCAGGCGGCGGAGTGCTTCGTTTTGTTAGAGGTTCTAAAAACTACTGCCGGCGGCCTTCCCTGCCGATCTCAATTCCCGTGCGTTGTGGCAAAGGCGAAGCAACTGAGCCGGCGAACAGTGAAGCAATGATCCGGGCGATCTCCGAGCCCGGCGCCGAGCGATGAGCGAGATTCCGCGCATCCTGCTGGTAGAGGACAACGCCATCTATCGTGAGGCGCTCGAGCTGCTGCTCGGGCTGCGCTCGGACGTCGAGATCGCCGGCTCGGTGGCCGACGCCGAGGCCGCGCTCGAGTTCTGCGCCAAGGATTGCCCCGACGTAGTGCTGCTCGACTACCGCCTGCCCGGCCTGGACGGGGTCGAGGCGACGCGGATTCTGCTCCAGCGCTTCAGTTCGCTGGCGGTTGTCTGCCTGACCGGGCTGGCCACCGAGCGCGAGCGCCAGGCGCTGATCGAGGCCGGCGCCTTTGCCTGCCTGACCAAGGATCGGGAGCTGGGCGAGATAGTCGCCGCGGTGCACGACGCAGTCGAGAGTGCTCGCGAGCGCTAAACGGGTTGCAGCGTGAGCCCGAGCTTGGGCTTGCGGGAGGGCGTGCGGCTGTCGGCGGCAAGCTCACGACGTAGTGCCGCGATCTCGCTCGGACGGTTCGCAACAAGCGCGGCCAATAGGCGCTCTTCTTGATCGAGGTAGCGCACCGAAAAGGTATCGCCGTCCTCCTCGATCTCGATTCGGTCCCACTCCGAGGCGAACCCGACGTACTGCAGCCGGAGCCCGAACTGATCCGACCAGAAGAAGGGCACGTCGTCGTGCACGACCTCCTCGCCGAGAATGGTGCGAGCGACGGTCGCGGCCTGCCCGGCTGCGTTCGTCCAGTGCTCCATCCGCAGGCGCCGCCCCAATGAGGGCCGCCAGGAGCTGGCCACATCTCCGCAGGCATAGATGCCAGCGTGCTTCGTCCGACCCGAGGCGTCGGTCTCTATCTCTTGCCCGCCGAGTAGCTCGCCGGCCGGCTCGGCGCCAACACCGACCACGGCGACGTCGCAGGCGAGCTCGCTGCCGTCGCTGAGCTGGAGCGCCCGTAGAAGCCCGTTCTCGCCGCTGGCGAAGCCCGTCACGCCGGTGCCCAGTCGTAAATCGACACCCTGGGCGCGATAGCGCTCGGCGAGCATCATGCCGACCTCGGCGCCGAGCACGCGCTCGAGCGGCGCCTGCAGAGGCTCGATCACGCTCACGTCAAGGCCCAGAGCGACGGCGGTCGAGGCCACCTCGGCGCCGATGAAACCGGCTCCGACGACAGCCAGGCGCTTGCCTTGAGCGAGCGCGGCGCTCAGCGAAAGGGCATCGGAGAGCGTGCGCAGGTAATGAACGCCCGCAGGCGCGTCGATTCCGCGTAGGTGCCTGGCACGGGCGCCGGTGGCGAGCACGAGCGCATCCCACAAAAGCAGGCGACCGTCCGAGAGCAGCGCAGTACGCTGCTTCGGCGCGACCTTCTCGACTCGCCGGCCCAACAAGAGCTCGATCCGTTGCTCGCGGAAGAACTCCGGCTGCCTGAGCATCAGCTGCTCGGCCGAGCGCTTACCGGCCAGTAGCTCCTTAGAGAGTGCGGGACGTTCGTAGGGGAGGTGAGTCTCTTCGCCGACCAGAGTCAGGCGCCCCTCATAGCCACGCGCCCGCAGTGTCTCCGCGCTGCGCACTCCGGCGAGGCCGGTTCCGACCACCACTATGTTCTCGGGCCTGCGTGTCATCTCAGCTCACCTGCTCTCCACTTTCGGAATCGAAGACGGCGATTGCCGCCATCGGGCACGACCTGGCCGCTTCGAGCACAGCGTCGTCGCCGCTCTCCGTGACTAGCAGCGCCGCGATCCCCGAGCGATCGAGCTCGAAAACCTCCGGCGCCGACTCGACGCAGGAGCCGAAGCCGCTACACAGATCTCGATCTACTTCTATGCGGTACATCGCTTGCTCCTTTCGCGTCGCGTTGTTGATCAGGAAGTCTTCGTTGAAGTGGCGGGCGGCGAGGCCGGAGGCGCGACTTTTACGATCGGGGCCGAGGGCGCCGAGGGTGCCGAGGGTGCGGGAGCCGCCGAGTGGTAGGTCGGCGAAGAAGGCACCGACCGAACGACTTGCGCTTGCTGAGCCGCG
>DATCCQ010000016.1:0-8748 GCA_036511185.1 Gaiellaceae bacterium | reverse complement strand
TGGTGCGTCGCACCTATCGCGAGATCGAGGGGCACTTTGCCTTCGTAGTCATTCACCGCAACAACCCCGAGTTGCTCGTCGGCACGCGCCGCCAGTGCCCGCTCGTCGTCGGCGTTGGCGACGGCGAGGGCTTCATCGCCTCCAACACCGTCGCTTTCCTGTCGGAGACTCGCAACGTTCAGTTCCCCGACGACGGTGACATCGTTGCCGTGACTCCCGATGGCGTTTCGTACACCAGCGCACTCGAAGGCTCGGGCGCGGTCGAGCACGAGACGATCACCATCGACTGGGACGAAGAGGAGGCCGAGAAGGGCGGCTACGAGACCTTCATGCTCAAGGAGATCTACGAGCAGGCGACCGCCGTGCGTGAGACCATCGCCGAACGAATCCGCTACGGCCAGCTCACCCTCGAGGGGCTCGGTCTCTCGGACGACGAGCTACGCAATCTTCGCCGAATCGTCATTCTCGCCTGTGGTACGGCCTACCACGCCGGAGTTGCCGGCCGCTACGTGATCGAGGAGTGGGCGCGCGTGCCGGTCGAGCACGATATCGCCAGCGAGTGGCGCTACAGAAACCCGGTCTTAGACAAGAACACGCTGGTGATCGGAATCTCGCAATCGGGCGAGACGCGCGACACGCTCGACGCCATGGCGCTGGCGCGCGAGAACGGTGCGCGTACGCTGGCGATCACGAACATGATGGGCGCCCAGATCACGCGCGAGGTTGACTCGGTCCTATACACGCGTGCCGGCCTGGAGATGGGAGTCGCCGCCTCGAAGACCTTCACCGCCCAGATCTCGCTGCTCTACCTGATCGCGCTCAAGCTGGCGCAGGTGCGCGAGACGCTGCCCAAGGAGGAGATCGCGTCGCTGATCGCCGAGGTGCAGCTGCTGCCCGAGAAGATTGCGCAGTTCCTGCAGGACGCCGACGATGGAGTCCATCCGATCGAGGAGATCGCCGAGCGCCACTACGACAAGCGTTTCTTCCTCTATCTCGGTCGCAACATAGGTCTGCCGATCTGCCTCGAGGGCGCGCTCAAGTTGAAGGAGATCTCCTATATCCCGACCGAGGCCTACTCGGCCGGCGAGATGAAGCACGGTCCGATCGCCTTGCTCGACTCCGAGACCCCGGTTGTTTGTATCGCCACCGACTCGCACGTCTACGACAAGGTCGTCTCGAACATCCAGGAGACACGCGCCCGCGGCGCCCAGGTGATCGCCATCGCCACCGACGGCAACGAGGATATCCAGCACCACGCCGATGACGTTATCTACGTACCCAAGACGAACGAGTACTTGCAGGCGGTGCTGGCAGTCCTACCGCTGCAGCTACTCGCTTATCGCATCGCTCGACTGCGCGGCCTCAACGTCGATCAGCCGCGCAACCTGGCCAAGACCGTTACGGTCGAGTAGGAACGTCGGGCCCGAATCGCGGCCGGCCGCGATTCGGCATTGACTACGTAGCCGTACTCCGGCAGCGCGCCGCCCGGTCGTTCGCGGTCGCGAGATTCGCTGATGTTTTAGCGCGTCCGGAAGCGGAAACGGTCATAGCAACGCGCCGCTGAATCGTGTGTGACACGAGCGTGAGAAGCGCTCCGACCGAACGGACGCAGGCAACCACCCAGGAGGGACATTTATGACCACGATCGAGGAACCAGAGGTTCGCGTAGGACTTCCGCGCCTTACCGAGCCGGCGCCCGCTTTCGACGCCGTGACGACCCACGGTCAGCGCAAGTTGAGCGACTACGAGGGCGGCTGGCTGATTCTCTTCTCCCATCCGGCCGACTTCACACCGGTTTGCACAACCGAGTTCATGGCTTTCGCCGAGATCTACCCGGAGCTGCGCAAGCGCGACACCGAGCTGCTAGGCCTTTCGATCGACAGCGTTACCTCCCATATCGCCTGGGTTCGGAGCATCGAAGAGAAGACCGGAGTGAAGATCCCCTTCCCGGTCATCGCCGATCTCGACCGTAAGGTCGCAACCGCCTACGGCATGGTCATGCCCGGCGAGAGCAGCACCGAGACCAGCCGCTGCGTCTTCGTCATCGATCCGAAGGGCGTCCTGCGGGCGATGATCTACTACCCGCTCTCGACCGGTCGCAACATGGAAGAGATCATTCGCCTCGTCGATGCGCTGCAAACCGCCGACGCGAACGGAGTCGCCACGCCCGCGAACTGGCGACCCGGTGACAAGGTGGTTGTGCCGGCGCCGAAAACGACCGAGCTGGCAGAGAAGCGAGTCGGCGAAGAAGGGCTGGAGTGCGTCGACTGGTACCTCTGCAAGAAGTCGCTATAGGGGCCCGGATACGGCATCTGTCAAGTCGGACTGACGAGGCTGATACTCGCTGTGCTTCGAGCCGATGGGCGCCGGCCTCGTGCCAGGCGCCCCGGCTCGAGGCGCGACAGCGGCCTAGACTCGCGCAGGAACACCGCTGGAAGCACGAGAAATAGCGACTGTGATCGCCGTCCGGCTACTCCCACCGATCGCGCTCGACGAATAGACTCGCTGACGTGGCCGCGATCCTGATCGACATCGACGGTGTGCTGAGCGTCTCGAGCGAGCCGATTCCTGGAGCCACAGGCGCCGTTCGTCGCCTGCGCGAGGCCGGTCACAGGTTGCGTTTCCTGACCAACAACACCACCTGCTCGTGCGCCCGCCTGGTCGAGTCAATGCGCTCGAAGGGATTCGATGTCGACGAGGATGACTTGCAGACAGCGCCGCGGGCGGCTGCTCGAACGCTGGCCGGCCGCCGCGTGCTGGCACTGACGATGTTGGCGATTGTCGAGGATCTGAAGGGGATCGATCTGGTCGGCGAGAGCGCCGACGCAGTGCTCCTCGGCGGCGCGGACGAGACAGAGGAGACGGGACGCGTCTTCTCGCACATGAATCTTGCCCGCGCCTTCGCCGAGCTCGAGGCCGGCGCCGAGCTCTTTTGCCTGCACAAGAATCCGTGGTGGCAGACCAAGCACGGGCCCCTGCTCGACTCGGGCGCTTTCGTCGCCGGGCTCGAGTACGCCGCCGGAGTGCATGCGACCGTGCTCGGCAAGCCGAGCTCCTCCTTCTTCGCCGCCGCTCTCGAGACGCTCGACAGCGATCCCGGCCAGGCTTTGATGGTCGGCGACGACCTCCAGTCGGACATTCGTGGCGCGCAGTTGCACGGGATGCGAACTGCGCTCGTGCGCACCGGCAAGTTCCGCCCCGACGTCTACGAGCGCTCGGGGATTCGTCCGACCGTGCTTCTCTCCTCGATCGCGGATCTTCCCGAATGGCTGGCGACGGCGCACTGAGGGTCGGCCTCGACCTGATCGAGATCGAGCGAGTTCGCTCGGCGCTCGAGCGCCCACGCTTCCGTGAGCGCTGCTTCACCGCGGCTGAGCGCGAGTACTGTGACTCGCGTGCCAACCCCGCCCAGAGCTATGCGGCGCGTTTCGCCGGCAAGGAGGCAGTCGGCAAGGCGCTTGGCTGCGGCGTGCATTTCACCTGGATGGAGATCGAGATCGCCGGGCGCCCGCGTCCCAGCGTCTCGCTCTCGGGGAAGACGAAGGCTTGGGCAGAGAAGCTAGGCGTCCAGGAGGTTGATCTCTCGCTGACTCACTCCAAGGGAATGGCCGCGGCGGTTGCGATCCTGTCACTCGAGGAAAGAGACTCGACGTGAACGACCGCTCAGCCCTCGGGCCGCTCTTCACTTCCGCCGAGATGCGCGCGGTCGAGCAGGCCTACCCCGGCTATCCCGACTCGATGCGCGAACTGATGGTGCGGGCCGGAACGGCAACGGCCGAGGCGGCTCTGCGCCGCTTTCCGGACGCGAAAAACTTCACCGTCGTTTGCGGCGGCGGTTCCAACGGCGGCGACGGACTGGTCGCGGCCGACGTGCTGCGCTCGAGCGGGCGTGAGGTACGCGTCGTCGAGACGAAGGGGACGGAGCGGGAACTGGGCGAGCCGGAGGTGATCGTGGATGCGCTCTTCGGTACCGGCTTTTCCGGCGCGCCGCGTGACGACGCCGCTGCCCTGATCGCGAGGATGAACTCACACGGCGCGCCGATCGTCTCGGTCGACATCGCCTCCGGGGTGGATGCCTCAACGGGCGAGATCACCGGACCGGCGGTGGACGCCGCCCTGACGGTCACCTTCTACGCGCGCAAGGTCGGGCACGTCGTGGCGCCCGGTCGTTTCCAGCGCGGCGAGCTAGAGGTCGTCGACATCGGTCTTTCGGGCGGCGAGACCGTCTGCAACCTGGCCACGCGCGAATTGCTCTCGTTGATTCCGCGGCGAAAGGAATCCGACACCAAGTTCAGCGCCGGCTCGGTGCTCGTCGTCGGCGGCTCGCCCGGACTTTCCGGCGCCGTCTGCCTGGCCGGCGAGGCGGCCATGCGCGCCGATGCCGGTTATGTCACGGTCGTCGTTCCGCGCTCCGTGCTTCCCCCGCTCGAGCTCAACCTCATTGAAGCCGTCAAGCGCCCGGCTCCCGAGGACGAGGACGGCTGCCTGACGAGCGAGGCGCTGCCGCTGGTTGCCGAGCTCGAGCCACGCGCCCAGGCGCTGGCGCTCGGGCCTGGGATCGGGCGCTCGGAGAAGACGCGGGCCTTCGTACGCGAGCTGCTAGAGCGAACGACGCTGCCGGCGGTCGTGGATGCCGATGCCCTCTTCGGGCTCGAGCCCGGGAAATGGGCTTCGCCCGTGGTTTTGACGCCACATGCCGGCGAGTTGGCGCGCCTGCTCGGTAAGGACTCCGCCTGGGTGAACGAGCATCGCCTGGCCGCCGCGCGTGAGTGTGCCGATCGCTTCGGCGCGGTGACGCTGCTCAAGGGAGCCGACACGATCGTCGTTTCGCCCTCGGGCGAGACGCTCGTCTGCGAGGAAGGAACTCCGGTTCTGGCGACCGCCGGCTCGGGCGACGTTCTCACCGGCGTCGTCGCGGCCTTCCTCGCCAAGGGCCTCGAGCCGGCGCTCGCGGCCGCCGCGGCCGCAGTGGCTCACGGTCGGGCCGCGCAACTGATCGAGCCTGCGGTCGGCGTCGTCGCCGGTGATGTGGCGCGGATGCTGCCGCTGGCGATCTCGCGGGATCGCTGAGTAACGGATAGAGACCGAGCGAGCGCCGGCCCATCCTTCTACGATGAAGCGATGCACCGCTCGCAGATCACGATCGATCTCGGCGCCGTCCGTCGCAATATCAGGCGCCTGATCGCCGCGCTCGACGGGGCCGACCTCTGGGCGGTCGTGAAAGCGGACGCCTACGGGCATGGGGCGGTGGATGTGGCCGGCGCGGCGCTGAGCGAGGGGGCCCGCACTCTCTGCGTGGTCACGCTCGCCGAGGCGCTCGAGCTGCGCGCCGAGTATCCGACGGCCCGCATTCTCGTGATGAGCCCCCTCCTTCCGACCGAAATCGCGCGGGCGCGCGAGGCGGGACTGGAGATCACCGTCGTAGACGCGGACATCCCGGAGGGCGTGCGTGTTCACCTCAAGCTCGACACGGGCATGGGCCGCTTCGGTCTCTCGGAGCTCCTCTCCGCGCCGGGTCACAACGTCGTCGGGCTGATGAGTCATCTCGCCACCGCCGATTACGATCTCGAGTTCGCACGCCTTCAGGTCGAGCGCTTCCGCGAGATCACCGAGCCCTACGCTCGGCTAATGCGCCACATCGCCAACAGCGCGGCCGCCCTGCGCATCCCGGAGGCAAGCTTCGATGCCGCTCGTTGCGGCATCGCTCTCTACGGCCTGTCGCCCTTTGGTAGCGATCCGGCCGACGACGATCTGGAGCCGGTGCTGCGCTGGGAAAGCCGCCTGGCGCAGGTGAAGCAGCTTCAGCCGGGCGAAAGCACCGGCTACGGGCGTCGCTTCGTGGCCGACAAGCCAACCTGGATCGGGCTCGTGCCGGCCGGCTACGCGGACGGCTTCCGCCGCGACATGACGGGCACCGCGGTACTCGTCGAGGGCGAGCGCCGGCCGGTGATCGGAACCGTCTCGATGGACTCCTTCGCCGTCTTGCTCGAGCGCGAGCTGCTGGTCGACACGCCGGTCGTGATCGTCGGCGACGGCCTGCTGGTCGAAGACCACGCCCGCGTTGCCGAAACGATCAACTACGAGATCACCTGCGGTATCTGCTCCGATCGCCGCCGCGCCCGCCGTGTCCTCGTCGATGCATAAGAGCTCGTTCCAAATGAAGCACTCTGCCACCTGGCCGCGCTCGGCGGCGCGCTGCGTCGGCTCTTCGAGCCGCGTCCTCGGTCGCGCCCGTAGCCTCCGGCTACGAACGCGACACTGCGTCCTAGAATCGCATCCACCGATCGCACCCAGTCGTCAGGTCGTCAATTGAAACGAGCTCTTGATCTCCTCCGCGAGGTGCTGGCCGGCAGGGAGGCCTATCTCGTTGGGGGCGCCGTGCGGGATGAACTGCTCGATCGCGAGCTGGTCGATCTCGACATCGTCTGCCTCGATTCGCGAAAGGCGGCGCGAGCGTTCGCAGAGAAGAGCGGCGGCGCACCCTTCCCTCTCTCCGAGCGTCACGGCGCCTGGCGGGTGACCTTCCCGAGCGGAGAATGCGTCGATTTCACACCGCTGCGCGGGACGCTGAGCGAAGATCTAGCGTTGCGTGACTTTACCGTCAACGCGATCGCCGAGCCGCTGGCCGGCGGCGAGTTAGTCGATCCATTCGATGGTCGGCGCGATCTCGCCGAGCGTCGGCTCAAGACCGTCTCCGAAAGCGTCTTCGACGACGATCCGCTGCGCCTGTTACGTGCGGTCAGGTTCGAGGAAGAGCTCGACCTGCGGCTCGATCAAGCGGGCGAGAAGCTCCTACGTTCGCATGCCGAGCGAGTGACCGAGCCGGCCGGCGAGCGCATCCTGGCCGAGCTCGAGAAGCTCGGCTGGTCCGGTTACGAACGCCTCCAGGAACTGGGATTGCTGGCTCCCCTCGGTGGTTCGCTCGAGCTCGTGAACCGCGTCGATCGCTCGCTTGTCGATTCGTCCCGGCTGCGGCTAGTGACCGTTTTCGGCACCAGCCTGCGTCGCCTTCCGATCTCGTGTGAGCTGGATCGCTATCTCGGCAAGCTCCTGCGCGCTAAGCTGCCCGACGACGACTCGCCGCGTCAGGTCCACCGCTTCCGCCGCGCGAGCGAGCCCTGGGCGATCGATGCCCTGGCCTTTCTCGGCGCTGGCCGGTACGCAGAAGTGGTCCGCATCGCCCGAGAGACAGAGCCCGACGAGCCGTTACTGCGAGGCGACGAGCTTGGCGTCGTTCCCGGCCCCGAGGTCGGCGAGTTGCTGGAGTTGATCGCCGAAGAGCGAGCCGCAGGAACGATCTCGACGCCCGAGGAAGCGCTGGAGCTCGTGCGCGACCGGCTCGCGCGCCGGGATTCCTAGCTCGGGCGCTTCGCGCTGAGCGGGCAGGCTGCGTTTGCGGTTGTGCGAAGCCTCAGACTTCCTTCTCGAAGCCCACCATCCGGTTGCCGAGAGCTTCGTAGCGGCAGACTTCCCGATAGTCGAGGCGGAGGTACCAGGCGAGGAGCTCGCTGTGCCGCGCCGCTACGTCCAGGCGCACCGAACGACAGCTTCCCCCGAGTGCAAGCTCTTCGACAGCCGCGACACATGCACGTCCGATACCGATGTGCTGCAAGTGGGGCAGGACGGCCAGGTGGGCGAGATACAGAGACGGCTCTCCGGCGCCGTCCCAAAGCGGGAGATCGAGGTACGTGGGAGCCTCTCGGCTGGTCGTGAAGGTAGCCACGATCTCGGCTTTCTCGCGCTTCTCGACTGCGAAAACCCAGCTTTTCGCCACCTGCTCTTCGAGTAAATTACGAGGGTAGGCGGGAACCCAGTGCGTGAGCCCCAACCGGTCGCTCAGATCGAGGCCACACGCCACCAGAACAGCGTGTAGCTCTTCGACGTCCGCGGTCGATGCTGAGCGAATCCGTAATTCGTCGGCCGCTACCTCCACTTCACTGTGCAACCGACCGACTCGGTCTCTGTAACGGGCGGTTCTTGGCCGGCCAGCAGCGCATCGATCGCCTCACGCAGGTAGCTCCTACTTACGGCGTCTACGTCGCGGGAGTCGTCGATCGCTCCGTGATAGCGGAGCCGGCGCTCCCAATCGAAGAGGAAGACCTCGGGCGTGCGCTCCGCGCCGAGCGTTCGCGCCAGTGATTGGCTCTCGTCGTACAGGTAGTCGAAGGGGAAGTCGAGCTGCTCGGCTCGCTCCTTCATCCGCTCGAAGGAGTCCTCGGGGTAGCGGGCGGCGTCGTTCGAGTTGAGCGCAACAACCTGCAGGCCCTTGCCGGCGTAGTCGCCTGCCAGCGCTATCAGCCTGCCCTCCCAGGCCAGGACGTAGGGGCAGTGATTGCAGTACTGGACGAGGGCGAGCAGCTTGGCGTCGCGGTAGTCGTCCAGAGAGTGGTCGCTTCCGTCAACACTGGGAAGCTGGAAGGACGGGGCTTCGGTTCCGAGTTCGATGCTCATTTGAGTGCGGCCTCCATTTGCTCTCGTGAAGGGATGGGTGAGACTCGCGCGTCGGGGAGGTAGTAGATGCGGCAGGTGAGCGAGGGGCGCTCGTTCGCGCCCCGGGCGTCGATGTCGCGGCCGTCGACGCGGATGGTCGGCGAGCCGGGGAAGTGCAGGCGCTCTGCCTCCTCGTCGCTTTTCACCTCGGTCATCACGATCTCGTCGTCGCGACCGAGCTCAGCCAGCACCCCCTCGAGTAGCGCTTTGGCCTCCGGATGGGAAGGACAACCCTGCCAGTAGAGGAGCTCGATCACT
>DATCCQ010000015.1:0-6815 GCA_036511185.1 Gaiellaceae bacterium | reverse complement strand
GGTTCTCCAGCGAATAACCGTGTCCTGCCCCGGCGCGAGCGTTCGACCGCTTCCCTAGCTGTGGCAACGGCGGGGCTGGGATTCGAACCCAGGAGGGGCGTGAACCCCCAACGGTTTTCAAGACCGCCCCGTTCGACCGCTCCGGCACCCCGCCTTTACTACCGCCGAAAACCTAACGGTTTTCGGCGGCTGGACCGCGTCGAGCGTTGAGTTGCGCCTTCGGCGCTGGCTCAACGCGGTGCTCCTCGGGAGCGTGGCGGGCTGGCCGTTCGTGTCTTACGAGGTCCGTAGCGTGTTGGGGACGGCGTGTAGTGAGCCGCAGCCGCACATGTCGGCTGCGGCGGCGTCGCGGGCATCGTCGCACTCCGCGCTTGATCCCCGCGGTGTTTGGACTTTTAGTGATTACTGGCGGGAAAGCTTCTGCGGCGCGCCGAACGGGACGAGTGTCTTGGGAACGACGACGCTCCCGTCGTCCTGCTGCCCGTTCTCGAGCAGGGCCAGGAGCATGCGCCCAACGGCGGCGGTGCCGTTGAGGGTGTGAACCGGCGCCGTTCCGTGCTCGCCGCGGTACCTGACCTTGAGGCGCCGAGCCTGGAAATCGGTCGTGTTGGAGCAAGACGTGACCTCCCGGTAGCGGCCCTGGCTCGGTAGCCAGGCCTCGAGGTCGATCTTCTTGGCCGCCGGTGCGCCGAGGTCGCCGGCGGGAATGTTCACCGCGCGGTAGGGAAGCTCCAGCCCCTGCAAGATCTCCTCCTCGATCGCCACCAGGCGCTCATGCTCCTGCCAGGACTGCTCGGGTGTGGTGTAGACGTACATCTCGACCTTGTCGAACTGGTGCACGCGGAACATGCCGTGCGTCTCCTTGCCGGCCGCGCCCGCCTCGCGCCTGAAGCAGGTCGAGTAGCCGGCGTAGCGCAGAGGTAGCTCATCCGACTCGAACAACTCGTTCATGTGCAGGCCGGCGAGCGCCACCTCCGAGGTGCCGGTCAGGTAGAGGCCGTCTGACGGGATTTCGTAAATGTTGGCCTTGTCGGTGGGGAAAAAGCCGGTGCCGTACATAGCCTCTTCGCGCACCAGGACGGGCGGAAGCACCGGTAAAAAGCCCTTGCTCCCGAGCAGGTCGAGTGCGTAGCGGAAAAGCGCCAGGGCCAGTAGAGCCGTGTCGCCGATGATGTAACCGAAACGGGCGCCCGACAGCCTCGTGGCCCGCTCCATGTCAAAACGGCCTAGCTCTAGGTGGCTAAGCGGATTCTCGATCGCGCGCGGCTCGCCGACACGCCTCAGCTCCACCGCGTCCTCGTCGCTATCGCCGTCGGGGGCATCGGGATGCGGCGGGTTGGGAACGAGCGCCAGCGCCGCTTCCCGGGCGGCTTCGGCTTCCGTCAGCTCCTCCTCGAGACGCTGCAGCTTCGTCTTGGTCAGCTTCAACTGCTCGAGCTGCTCGGGGGTCGGCTTACCCTTGACCTTGGTCTGAGAGCGAAGCTCATCCACCTGAGGCACGAGCTCCAGCCAGCGGCTGTCGGCCTCCATGAGGTTGTCAAAGGCCTCGACTCCTCCCTTGCGGGCAAGTGCGGCGCGGAAACCAGCCGGGTCGGAGCGAGCGGCTTTGAGGTCGATCACGGCTGCAAGTCTACGGGAGGAGGAGCTAGGCGGAGCGCTTTCGAACCCTCGACTCGCAGTTGAGCTCAAGCATCTCGGTGAACTCCGCGCGGATCTTCTCCTGAAAGCTACGTTCGACCCTCGTCAACCTCGGCGTGCCACTGCTTTGGACGTCGGTGAAAGCGGCGCTTTCCGCAAGCGTGCGGGGCAACCAGCGGCACTTCCGAAGGGTACGTCAAGGTCTTTACTCCGCGTACCCGGAAACGAGTCCAGCGCCTAAGCTGCCAGCGCGTCGCGCTCAACCATGAGCAGCGGGGTGACTTCGTCTGCCGCAAGCGGCTTGGAGAAGAAGTAGCCCTGGCCGAGCTCACAGCCGAGCTCGCGCATCCGGTCGAGTTGCTCGCGTTCCTCGATCCCCTCGGCCAGCGTTTGCATGTCGAAGGCCTCGCCGAGATGCACAATTGCGTGCGCGACACGGTACTCGTCGCTGTCGCAAGAGCGAACGCCGTCCACGAAGGGCTTCGGAATCTTGATGATGTCGGCTGGGATTCGGCGCAAGTACTCGAGCGACGAGTAGCCGGTGCCGAAGTCGTCGATCGCGAGTCGAACACCGAGCCGCTTCAGCGCCGAGAGCGTCGGAAGGGCCAGGTCGAGATCCTTCATCAGGTCGGTCTCGGTGATCTCGAGCACGATCCCGGCCGGACTCACGCCCGTTCTCTCGATCACACGCGCGACTGTGTCGACGAACCCGGGTGAGCCGATCTGCCGGCCCGAGAGATTGACCGTGACGGTGAACGACGTTAGGGACGTCATCCGATTCCAAGTTGCCGCTTGTTGCAACGCCTCTCCCAACACCCACTCCCCGATAGGCACGATCAGTCCGGTCTCCTCCGCGAGCGGGATGAACGCATCCGGCGGTACCAGCCCTCGCTCGGGGTGGCGCCAGCGAACGAGCGCCTCTACCCCCCACAAGTCGCCGCCGTTCAGATCGATGATCGGCTGGTAGTCGAGGTGGAACTCGCCTTCGGCCTGCGCCCGCTCCAGCTGCCCTTTGAGCACGATCCGCTCGAAGACTTCGGCGTGCATTCCCGGCTCGAAGAGTTGTACAGATCCGCTTCCGAGCTGTCTTGCCCGCGAGAGCGCGATCTCGGTATCCCGCAGTAGCGTCTCGGCATCTTGCTCGCCTGTCGCGATCGCGACGCCTGCGCTGACCCCGGTCGTCGTCTCATGCTGGCCGGAGAGTTGATACGAGAGCCGCAGCGCCTTGACCAGGCGCTGCGCGACCGCCGCGGGCGGCTCGACCGCAACGTCCTCTACAAGAACCGCGAAGTCATCTCCGGTCCAGGCACAGATATCGCCCTGCCTGAGCAGTTTTTGCAGGCGTTCCGCAACCGCTCGCAGCAGCTCCTCGCCCATCGCGTGACCGACACCCTGTTTCACGAGCCTCAGTTCCTCGAGGCCGAGCAGCACCAGCGCCGGAGGTGTTGGCCCCGGAGCCGCGAGCGCTTCGTTGAGACGCTCGAGCAGGAGCGTTCGATTGGGAAGATCCGTCACGGAGTCGTAGAGCGAACGCCGCTCGAGCTCGCTCGTCAGTTCCGCCTCGTGCTCCTCGAGCTCTGCCCCGTGCGTCTCGTGACCGCGCACGAGCATTGCCATACGGGCGATTACGAGCAAGAAGAGAAGCGCGCTCGAGCCGACAACGATCGGGATCTCGAGGCTGGCGCCGCGCAGGTACTGGACGGCGAGCATCGCCGGCGCAGCTATCGAGGCGCAGGCGAGCAGCGCAAGCCGCGCTGGGGTCAGCCTCGGTAGATACTCGGAAACCGGCATCGAAAGGGTCTTCATGGACGGGTGGAGCGCCGCCGTGCCGCAGAGCACGTAGCTCGCGAGCCAGCCGAGATCGATGATGCCGCCGCTCACGTAGTTGCCGACGTGAATAGCCCCGAGATAGGCCGAGTCGGCGACAAGCAGCAGCGCGATGCCTCCGCCGAGCAGCAAGTAGGCGGGCGGGCGCTTGCTCGAGCCCATCGAGATGCGGAGTGCGGTCGCGAGTAGAAGCACATCCCCCACCGGGTACGCGAGCGCGGGCAGTTTCTCGGCCAGCGTCATTGTCTGGTGGTGCGCGATCGGGCTCATGACGAAGAACCAGAAGACGAGCGTGAGGCCGGTCGTGATCGCCGCCGCGTCGATGAACGCCGTCCAGTTCCTGCGGGGAGCGCGGGCGCGAATCAGGAGCGCGAGCCCCGCCCAGAAAAGTGGGTAACCGCTCAAATAGGTGACGTCTGCAATCGACGGGAAGGGGCTCGTATGCGCGACGTACTCCTGGTAGGCGAACAGGAGATCGCCGACGACAAACGCGAGCTGGCCCGCGGCAAGCAAGAGCCAGGCACTCGCGGCGCGCGGACGGTAGAAGTAGACGCCGAGCCCAATCGCCACCACGGCGCTCACTCCGATCAGCTCCGTGGCCAGCCCGTCGCGCGCGGCTCCGGCGGGAATCAGCGGATAGGTCGCTACCGCGACTGTTCCGAGAACGAGATAAACACGCCAGATCGACCGCTTTCGATTCTGCATCGAACACTCCGGTAGAGGGAGGACAGCCGGGTAATCGGCCTTTTGCGGTCCCAACGAAGCGCACACGGAGTGCTCCGTTCCGGGGATCTTGATGCCCCCGCTGGCTGTCGCTATTGCGACTCCGCCTGGCGAGGTTCGGGCTCATGGCTACGACATCGGTCCGAATTCGTCGGCCCTGATTCGCACTTCGTGCTTTGCTTGCCCACGTTCACCCTGGAAAACGGGGGTATGGAACTAGGCGGATTTGAACCCTCAAGCTGTTATCTATTTCGTAGGATACGGAGGGCGTTCAGGGTCACCCATTTGCTCGGCTGGCCTTTCTGCTCGATATCCGCCTGGACTTTCCCGTTGAAGGTGTTCTCCAGCTTCCATCGGCCGAGCGCGTCCTGCTTCGATACCAACAGGTCGATAGCTTCTTGCATCCTTCCGTCTCGGCAGTTCAGCCTCGCTAGTATCCCGAGGATTTCCAGGACGTCGGTCTGGTACATCAGCGGAAAGCCCAGTTTCAGCCAGCCGGGCTTCGACACGCGCGTCAGATCGTGGCTCTTCTTGAAGACGTGATGGATGAGCAGATACTCCACTCCCTTTTCAAGCGTCTGTTTCACACCGGCGGACCGCCGGTCCTCCGGAATAGCCGCCAGAGCCTTCAGAGTCTTGACTACGCCCATGTGACAGGTGTGCCGGCCCCAGCACATCTCGTATCTATCGTACGGCCAGCCTTGCGGCGGCTCTTCAGCCCCGTCGTCGAAGCGCTGAAAGGTCTTGATCCAGTCGATGCCCCGTTGGATGCGAGGATCGTCCAAGTATCCGAGCCGGATCAGGCTCCAGACCACGTTACCCGTGAGGCAGGGTATGACTTCGCTGTGCCTGCCGCCGCCGGTCTTTGCAGCGTAAGTCATGGAGAACCCGCCGCTTTCCAGGTCCTGCGATTGATCCATGAGGAACTCACAGGCGCTGGCGATTCTGTCATTACTGCGATCGGCTCCTAGCTCGGCAAGAATGAGAACTTGCCACACCGTTCCCTTGTACTTGGCCTTGTAGAAGCTGCCCGAGTTTGCCCAAAAGCCTCCGGGGCTCTGTTTGGCAAGAATCGCCGGCACGGTCCCGATCTTGTAGATATCCCGTTTGGCCCCTATGACCGCCGGATCGTCTTCTGGTTTATCCAGGAGGTCGCGCAGGGTGAAATACCGTACGGAAGGATTGTCTTTTTCGAGTAGCCAGTCGATCGGATCGTGTTCTCGCTCGGATTCGCAGTCACCCATCTGATCCTGCTCCCCTAACCACGCTATTGCGGCAAGCATAAGCGGTATGCGAGTTAACGGATAAACACCGCCGATTACAGAGGTCGGGTATTGAACGTCGAAACTTCGTCGTTCACGTTCACGCTGGGAAACAGGGGTATGGAGCTAGGCGGATTCGAGCCCAACACCTCTCGCGCTCTCGGGGTGCCGCCGTAGGCCGGTCACTCCCGACCGGAAGGAGCTGCCGCCGGCCGAGTACGTGAGATGGATTGTGGCGGAAGCCAGGAGGCGCATTAGCGGCGTGGCTCAGAGGCGAGCATGGCTTCGATCACCTGTGCGACGCCCTCTTCCTGCACGGGCGGGCAGACGAAGTCGGCACGGGCGAGCGCCTTTTCATCGGCGTTGGCAACCGCAACCGCGTAGCCGGCCCAGTCGAGCAACTCGATGTCGTTCTCTCCGTCGCCGAAGGCCACCGTCTCGGCGGCCGTGAAGCCGAGTTGCTCGGCGGCGAAACCGAGCCCCGAGCCCTTGGATACTGCCGGGCTGGCCAGCTCGAGGAAGAAGGGGAGCGACTTGGAGATGTACAGTCGCCCGGCGAACTGCTTGCGCAAGCGCTCGGCGAGCCCGTCGAGCGCCTTAGGCTCGCCGATCGCGACCAGCTTGGTGGGCGGGCTCGAGAGCCATTCGCGCAGAGCGCCGACGGTGTCGATCGGGACGTGCTGGTGCTCGGCGTAGCTATGGACCTCGGGCGTCATCTTCGCCACGTAGAGGTTGTCGTCGACGTAGCAGTTGAGCTGGAATCCCTCCCGCTCGACGGCGCCAATTGCCTCGCGCGCCAGTTCGAGTGGAATCGTGACATGGCGCAAGAAGCGCCCGCTTACCGGATCGGCGACGATCGCACCCTGGTAGCAGACGACCAGACCGTCGATTTGCGCCCGCTCGAGGTAGGGGCGTACCGAGCGGAACATGCGGCCCGTCACGATCACCACGTGTATGCCGGCCGCCTGCGCGGCCGCGACGGCGCTAAGCGTGCGCGGGTGCAGTTCGTAGTCCTCGCTGATCAGCGTGCGATCGAGATCGGAGGCAATCGCCTTGACGTGGCGCGGGAAGCCGGCCGGGAGTGTTAGGGAATCGGCCACTAGATCAACTAGCCTAGACAACGTGATTGTCGAGCGGAGCATGCATCCGGGCTGGCTTTCGAATGCGTACCTGATCGCGGACCATCCAGGTGGCACGGGCGTCTTCGTCGATAGTGGCGCTCCGCTCGCACCGCTTTACGCTGCGATCGAGGCGCACGAGCTCACTCCAACGCACCTGCTCGTGACGCACGGGCACGGCGACCATACGGCCGGTAACGATGAGCTTCGGCGCCGCTTCGGGCTCGAGACGGTCGATCGAGTCTGC
>DATCCQ010000014.1:0-7573 GCA_036511185.1 Gaiellaceae bacterium | reverse complement strand
GGTAACCAGCAGCCGCGCCTGGCCGAGGCCGACTTCGGTCTGCTCAACTCGATCGGCCTACAGAACCCGGGCCTCGAGGCGTTCTGCGCCGAGGTTCTGCCGCGCCTCGAGGAGTTGGAGATGCCCTTCTGGGTCTCGGTCGGCGGCTCGAATGCCGCGGACTACGCGCAGGTCTGCGAGCGCATCGGCGAGCGTGAGTCGGTGAGTGCGCTGGAGATCAATCTCTCCTGCCCGAATGTCGATCCGGCCGCCGCCGGGGCAGCCGAGATCGTGGCGGCTTGCCGCGCCGTTAGCGGCAAACCCCTCTACGCCAAGTTGTCGGCGCAACTGCCCGACATTGACGAGGTCGCAACGAGTGTGATCGAGGCCGGGGCGAGTGGGCTCTCGCTCGTCAACTCCCTGCGCGGGCTGGTGCTCGATGAATGGACGCTCGAGCCCAGGCTCGGGCGGGCCGTCGGCGGTTACTCCGGCGCCGCACTCCGGCCGGTCGCTCTGGCCGCCGTTTACCTCTGCTACGCGGCTACCAAGGGAACCGTCCCGATCGTCGGCATGGGCGGCGTGCAGAATGGGAAGCAGGCGCTCGATCTGATCGCCGCCGGAGCCTCGGCAGTGGCTCTGGGCTCGGTTCTTTTCACTGATCTCGAGGCTCCCGAACGGGTGCGAACCGAACTCTACGAAGAGGCTCGTGCGCGCGGTTTCGAACGACCGCTTGAGGCTCGTGGAGCCGCTCATCAGCCTTCCGCTGACTAGCTCGCCGGCGACCGATCTGCGCCTGATCCGAAAACTCCTGTAAAACCGCGAGAATCTTACGGCTTGACCAAGCCCCTCGAATTGTTAGTATGGCCGCCAATGGTGCTTTCGAAGGGGCAAGCACAAGCGCCGGCGCGCTCACTCGATCAACGTATGGAAGCGTTGCAACGAGCGAACGAAATCCGCGTCAGGCGCGCGAAACTCAAGCGTGACCTCAAAGAAGGGGGCGCGCGGATCGAGGACATCCTCAGCCGGCCGCCGGAATACGTCGAGACGGCGAAGGTCCTGGACATCCTGATGGCCGTGCCCAAGTTCGGTCGCGTCAAGGCAGCCCGGCTCCTCAACCAGTGCCGCATCAGTCAGTCGAAGACGGTCGGCGGCCTTTCCGATCGCCAGCGCGGCGAACTGATTTCCCTTTTTAGCCGCAGCTGAGAGTCGTCACTCCCTCAGGCGGCGAACGGCCACGTCTACACCCCCGAAGACCGAGGCAGTAGGTTTACGGTAATGAGCCCCGCTCTGGTCATCGTGATCACGGGCCCTTCGGGCGCCGGCAAGGGCACGCTGATCGCCGAACTGCTCCGCTGTCTGCCCGAGCTCGAGCACTCCATCTCGGCGACTACGCGCGAACAGCGCCCCGGCGAGCAGAATGGCCGCGAGTACTGGTTCCTAAGCCCCGAGGAGTTCGAGCGCCGTGTCCAGGCCGGAGAGTTCCTCGAGCACGTCCCCTACGTGTCGCAGAAACGCTACGGAACGCTGCGCTCGGAACTGGAGCGAATCGCTCGCAACGGGCGAGTCTGCCTGCTCGAGCTGGAGACCGAAGGCGCGCTGAACGTCAAGCGCGCCGTCCCGGGAGCGGTCACGATCTTCATCGGCGCGCCGGTGGCTGAGCTCGAGCGCCGCCTGACGGAAAGAGCAACCGAAACCCACACCGAGATCGGTGAGCGCCTGCACCTCGCGCGCAGGCAGCTCGAGCAATCCGGTGAGTTCGATCACGTGGTGGTGAACAACAACCTGGAGCTGGCATTCGACGAGCTGGAGCGTGTGGTTCGGCGAGAACTCGCGCTCGCAGCTAGGATTGAACCGTGATTGATCCGCGCGTAGATGCCCTGCTCGAAAAAGTTGACTCGCGTTACGCGCTTGTCATCGTGGCTGCGAAGCGAGCCAGGCAGATCAACAACTACCACCACATGCTCGGCGAAGGCTCCTTCGACGAAGCGCCGCCGCCGATGATCGAATCGCGCTCCAAGAACTATCTGACGATGGCTTTGGAAGAAGTCGCTCAGAACAAGCTCGCCTACGAGTACAAGCAGTACTAAGGTACTTTTCTTCCCGGCCGGCGCCACGCTGGCAGAATCAGATCGTGATTCGCATCCTTGCCGATGTGAGCGGTTAGTTGGATCGCGCGCTCCTTCCGCAGCACGAGTGTCTGATCGCACACGCCTGCGAACACTTCTCTTCCGACCCCGAACTGCTCTGTCTCGTCGTCGGAGGTTCTGTCGCGCACGGGCTGGCGTTGCCGTCGTCAGATCTCGGCGTGATGCTCGTCTTATCCGACGAAGCGGCGGCGGCGCGTCTCGAGCAAGGTCAGTTGACGGTCTTTGACGACACGCTGGCTGACTACGAGGGTGGCTACCTCGGCGGCAAGGTGATCACTCTGGCGTTCATCGATGAAGTGGCAGCGAGCGGTAGCGAGCCCGCACGCTGGGCCTTCGAGGATGCATTTGTCGCCTTCTCGAGAGTCGAAGGGTTGGAGGCGCGAGTTGCCGCAGCCGCGGCCTATCCCGAGGCAGAGCGCAAGGAGAAACTACGCGACTTCGTCAGCCACGTGATGCTGATGGAGTGGTTCATGTCCGAGGCCGAGAAGCGTCGAGACCGCTACCTGGCCGCTTTCGCCAGCTCACGACTGGCGCTCTACGCGGGACGCTCGGTACTGGCGCTGAACCACATGCTCTACCCGTACCACAAGTGGTTCCTACACCAGTTGGAGCGTGCTCCCGCCAAGCCCGACGGCTTGCTGGAACAGATCGACGCTCTACTAGCCGGGCCGAGTGTCGAGGCAGCCGGTCGGCTCACCGCCAGCGTCACCGCCTTTGCGGCTCTCGAGCTACCGATGTCTGAGGCGTCCTCGCGCTTCATGCGCCGCTCGGAGTGGAACTAGCGCTACGGCCAGCCTCCACTCGAAGACGCCTAGGGTTCGGCCCACCTGCGCCGCTCGAGCGGACCCGATATTCGCGCCGCGCGCGAGCGGAGGGCTAATGTTCGTGCCATGGCCAAGGTACTCGTCGGCGTATCGGGGGGCATCTCCGCCTATAAGGCGTGCGAACTGGTGCGCCTGTTCGTCAAGGCCGGGCATGAAGTCATCCCGCTTCTGACACCGGCCGGCGAGAGCTTCGTAAGCGCAAAGACCCTTAATGCGCTGGCACGCCGCTCGAGCTCCGACAGCCCGTATCCGCATCTCGAGCACGCCGATCTCCTCGTTATCGCACCGGCGACTGCCAACACACTGGCCAAGCTGGCCGGCGGCATCGCCGACAATCTGGTCACTGAGAGCGCGCTTGCGCACAGCGGCCCGCTCGTCCTGGCGCCCGCGATGAACTCGCGCATGTGGGCCAGCGCGGCTACTCAGGAGAACATGCGCATCCTGCGCGAGCGCGGCGCCCAGATCGTCGGCCCCGAGGAAGGCGAGCTGGGCGAGGGGGGTAGTGGCGTGGGCAGGATGAGCGAGCCCGAGGTCATCTTCGAGCGCTGCCGACAGCTTCTGGCTGCGTCCGAGTCGCTGGCCGGGATACGAGTTTTGATCAGCGCCGGCGGTACGCGCGAGCCGCTCGATTCGGTGCGCTTCCTGGGCAACCGTTCCTCCGGTCGGATGGGCGTGGCGCTGGCCGCCGAGGCCGCGCGGCGTGGGGCCGAGGTGACGCTTATCGCCGCCAACCTGGCCGTTCCGGCACCCGCAGGCGTCGAGCTGGTGGAGGTGGATAGCGCCGCCGCGCTGGCCGAGGCCGTGCTCGGCCGCGATGCCGACGTGGTTTTAATGAGCGCCGCCGTTGCCGACTATCGGCCATCCGCGCCCGAAGACGTCAAACGCCACAAGAGCGACAAGAACTGGACGGTCGAGCTGGAGCCAACGACCGACGTGCTACGCGAGCTCGGCCGGCGCAGACGTAAAGGGCAGCTGCTGGTTGGTTTCGCAGCCGACGAGGGCGACGCCGGCTTGGAGCGCGCACGAGAGAAGTTTCGGGCCAAGAAGGTAGACCTGATCGTCTTCAACGACATCTCTCAGCCCGGCATCGGCTTCGACGCCGACGAGAACGCGGTCATCCTGATTTCCAAGTCCAGTGAGGTCGTGCTGACCAAGGCGCCGAAGCGCGAGATCGCCGCGGGCATCCTGGACGAGGTCGAGCAGCTGCGCGACGCCTCCGGCTAGCCCAAGGAGGTTACGCCCCGATCAGCTCAGCTCAGCTTGAACGTGCTGACGATCGTCTTACAACCGCGCACGATCTCGGCGCCGCTAGAACTGCCGGCCTCGAGCTGGCAGTTCACGAAGTACTCGGTCTTGCCGTTCCAGACCATGACGAGCTCGGCATCGAGCGTCTTCCCGCCATCCCCCGGTACGCTGGTCTCAAAGCGGTAGCCGGTCATGCCTCCCATGGTCGTGATGATCGGCCCGCTGTTTACAGTTCCGCTTGCGGCCTGGATCAGGCCTTCGATCGTGGACGAAACCGCGCTTGCGTAGCGCTCGGCATTCGCGCTGGTGATTGCGACCTTCGTCGCGTAGGCGGTCACAATGACGATGTTCTTCCCGGAACCTGGTCCGAAGCCCTCCGACCAGAGCGACTTGCCCGCCTCGGCCTGGTACGTAGCCTTGTTGCTCCAGTGCCAGCCGTCGGGGACCTTTAATGAGACGCCGTGGTCGCTGTAGGTGCCGCCTTTCTTATCGCCACCGATCGAAACGCTGCAGCCCGTAAGCAGCACGGCCGAAGCGCCAACCGCGATAGCGAGCACCGTGACCATCAATAGAGAACGACGTCGCGACATCTGCCGCGTAATTTACCCGTCTACGGCGCTGTCGGCCAGGAGAAATATCTCGGCGGTGCCCCAAGCACTACCTCTACCCTGGATCTCGTCAGGAATATTCCGCCTACCCACCGGAAGATGTCGGAGACCTTCGAGCTTTTTCAAAAAGGGAAGCAGCACCTAGCCAACGGCATGCCGGCCCAGGCGATCGTGTCGCTCGAGCGGGCGAAGCGCCGCGAGCCGCGCAAGGCCTCGATCCGCGAGGCACTCGGCATCGCCTACTTCCGGCTCCGCCGCTTCGAGGAAGCCGAGGCCGAGTTCAGGGCCATGATCGAGATCACGCCGACCGATGCCTACGGCTACTACGGACTTGGCCGTTCGCTTGGTCGCCTGGGACGAAGCGCCGAGGCTCGCGGGCAACTCAAGCTGGCGCGGATACTCTCGCCTCTGGAGGCGCCACCGGGCAGCGTCAGCGACGATTCGTAGCCGGAGCAGGCCTATGGTCCTACTCCACCGGGCCCTCAGCTACCACCGACGACCCGTCGCATCTCGTCGAGCGAGGTTTCACCTTCCAGGACAAGGCGCTGGCCGTCCTGTCTCAGCGTGATCATGCCCTCCTTGACCGCCTCGCTATGGATCTTCGCCGTCGGCTGACCGACCAACTCTCGGATCTGGCCGGTCATTGGCAGCACCTCGTAGATCGCCTTGCGCCCCAGATAACCCGTGCCGTTGCAGCGTTTACAGCCTTTCGCCCGGTAGATCGTCACCGGTTGGCCCTTGGCGATGCCCAGCTCGGCGCATTCGGCCGCGTCCGGCGTTGACTCGCGCCGGCAATTCGGGCAGAGCTTGCGCACCAGGCGCTGCGAGATCACGCAGTTGATGGCATTAGCGAGCATGAACGGCTCTATGCCCATGTCCTGCAGACGGGCGAAGGCCGTGGCCGCCGTTTGGGTGTGCAGAGTCGTCAAGACCAGATGTCCGGTGAGGGCTGCCTGCATGGCAATCTCCGCCGTCTCCGCGTCGCGGATCTCGCCGACCAGGAGCACGTCGGGATCCGAGCGCAGGATCGTGCGCAGACCGCGCGCGAAGTTGAGCCCGCGCCGCACATTCGCCTGCACCTGCGAGATGCCGGCGATCTCGTACTCGACCGGGTCTTCGATCGTCGTAATGATGCGCTCTGGGCTGTTCAAGTGCTCGAGAGCTGCGTAGAGGGTCGAAGTCTTGCCGGCGCCGGTGGGCCCGCAGGCGATCACGCAGCCAAAGGGCTGCTCGATCGCCCGCTGAAAGACCTCGAAGGGGCCGTCGCTCATGCCCAGATCGCGCAGCGAGACAGGCGTCGAAGAGCGTTGGAGAATGCGGATCGTTACCTTCTCGCCGTAGGTCGTGGGGAGGATGGCAATGCGCAGGTCGATCGAGCCGCCGCCGACCTTGACGGTGCAACGCCCATCCTGCGGCAGTTGCCGCTCGGCGATGTCGAGCGTAGCCATCACCTTGAGGCGGCTGACTACCGACTGTTGCATCGTCTTGGGCAACAAGGTCAGCTCGCGGGCGACCCCGTCTACCCGGATCCGCACAGCCATCTGACGCTCCCCGGGTTGGAAGTGGATGTCCGAAGCCCGATCGCGAATCGCTTGAGAGATCACCTGGTTGACGAGCGTCACGGCGGGCGCCGCGTCACTTACGATGGCACTCAGATCGAACTCTTGCTCTATCTCCTCCGCGATCTCGATCGGTGCCGCGACGGCGCTCAGGATCGGCCGTTGGGCGTAGACCTGATCGATCGCCAGGTCGAGGTCGCCCGAATCGGCGACACAGAACTTGAGATTGATTCCGAGCGCGAGCTTGATGTCGTCGAGGGCTTCGATATCGGTGGGGTCGGCAATCGCGACCAGCACGGAGTTCTTGGCCAGGTATTTCACCGGTAGAAGGCGAAAGCGGCGAACGAAGCGCTCTGAGAGAAGCTTGGTCACCTCTGGCTCGATCGTCGTCTCGAGTATCTCTATGAACTCGAGGCTGTACTGCTCGGCGAGCGCATGGGCGAGGTCGGCTGTCGTCGCCCAGCCGCGGCCAACGAGAATGTCTCCGATTCGTCCTCCGCTTAGCTGCTTCTCGTCGAGCGCTTGCCGGAGTTGCTCGTCGGTGATGGTGCCTTTACGGAGCAAAAGCGCTCCGAGTGCATACTCACGGTTTGGCTGGGGCTGATCTAACTCTGTCATTTTGAGAGCCTCGGATCGGATTCGCTCTGTGCGTGAAGCTCAGAGTATCGCGCCGGGCTCCAATGACGGCTCCAGAATCGAACCCGAGTGGGCTCGCGAAGGCTTCATTTGGAGCGAGCTCTAGAGGCTGTTACCGGCCACGCGCCGAACTTCCTCGAGCGAGGTGATTCCGGCGAGGGCGACTCGGTGGCCGTCCTGCTCGATCGTGATCATGCCGGCCTTGACGGCTTCATCCTGGATCTCTTCGGTGGTGTGACCGATCAGCTTGCGAATCTCGCTGGTTACCGGCAGAACCTCGTAGATCGCGGTGCGTCCGTGATAGCCGCTGTTACCGCAGTTGCGGCAGCCAACCGGGTGATAGAGCTGGGCCGGCGTGTCCGAATCAAGCCCGAGCTCGGCACGCTCGGCTTCGGTCGCCTCGGCCGCGCTGCGGCAGGAGGGGCAGAGAACCCTTACCAGCCGTTGTGAGACGACGCAGTTGATGGAGTTGGCGAGCAGGTAGGGAGCAATGCCCATGTCCTGCAGGCGGGCGAAGGCGGCGGCGGCAGTCTGAGCGTGAACGGTCGTGAGCACCAGGTGACCTGTCATCGCGG
>DATCCQ010000013.1:0-17440 GCA_036511185.1 Gaiellaceae bacterium | reverse complement strand
AGGCTCCGCGACCTTTGTTGGCCGGGCTTTCGGCGATCTGGCCGGTTTCGTCGTCGGCTGGGTGGTGATGCTCGATTACCTGATCGTCATCGCCCTGACGACGCTCTTCGTGCCGCATTACCTGAGTGCCGCCTTCCAGATCTCGATTCTCAGGCGGCCGCCTTTCGACATGCTGATCGGCGTTGGGCTGGTGGTCGGCCTGACCCTGATGCGCCTCGCATTTCGGCCGAGCCTCTATCGCTTCGGCATCATCCTGGCCGTTCTCGACCTGGCCACTCAGATCATCCTGATCGGGCTCGGGCTGAAGATGCTCTTCTCCTGGAACGGGCTCGCCTCCGGCGTGCATCTCGGTAGCACGCCGAGCTGGGGCTCGCTCGCTTTCGCCCTGTCGCTGGCGATGCTGGCCTTCACCGGCATTGAGACCGTTGCCAATCTCTCGCAGGAGAGCCGCAACCCTGAGGGACTGCCGCGAAACCTCTTCGCGGCGATAGGCAGCGTGATCGCCGTCTACGTGCTGATCGCCGTCGTCGGCCTGTCCGCGTTCCCGGTCAAGGATGGCCACACCGCGCTCGGCGATGAGTGGAAGCGCGCTCCGTTGATGGGAATCGTCTCGGCCCTTTCCTCGCACATGCCGAGCGTCCTGGCCACGCTGCTGAGGGTGTTCGTTGGCCTGAGCGGCGTGGCAATTCTGCTTCTGGCCGCTACGACGGCCATATCTGGCTTCGCCCGTCTTACTCGCTCGCTCGGCGAGCACCGCATGCTGCCGGCGCCCTTCGGCCGCCTCTATCACCGCACGCTCGTGTCGCCGCAAGCGCTGGCGATGATCGTGATCGTGTCCGGCGGGCTCCTGATCGCGACCGAGCCGCTGCATCGCTCGGGCCTGCAGGGACAGGCGACCTTCCTGACCAGCCTGTTCTCGTTCGGCGTTCTGATCGCTTTCAGCGCCATCCAGCTCGCTGTGATCAAACTCCGCTACAGCGCCCCGAGCCTCTACCGCTCCTACCGCGTCCCCTGCTCGATCCGTATCTTCGGCGGCGAGCTTCCACTGCCCGCTGTGCTCGGGTCGCTCGTCACGATCTTCATTTTCGTTCTGACGATGATCACTCATGTGGCCGCTCGCTACGGCGGCCCGATCTGGCTGCTCTTGGGGCTGGCGATCTTCGGGCTTATCCGGCGCCAGCGCGGTAACGGCCTGCTCGAACAGGTCGGGGCCGGCGGCGAGCAGGAACTGCCCGAAGCCGGGTTCACGACCATCCTGGTGCCGATGAAGCTGGGCGACATCGGCGAGGAGATGATGGCGACGGCGGTGAGGATTGCCCAGGAGCGAAGCGCCTCGCTGATCGTCCTGAATGTCATCGAGGTGCCGCTTGAGTACGCGCTCGATGCGCCGCTCGCGCAGCCAGAGCGTCTGGCCGCGGAAACTCTGGCCGATGCACAGGCTCTCGCCGATGAGAACGAAGTACCGATACGCGGCTACACGGTGCGCACGCGCTCGATTGGGGCTGCGGTCGTCGAGCAGGCGCGCGAGGTCGGCGCCGACCTGATCGTCATCGGCTCGGGCGCCCGCTGGCGCCGCCAATCCCGCTTTTTCTCGCCGACCGTGGAGTACGTGCTGCGCAAGGCGCCCTGCGAGGTGATGATCGTCTCCTTCCCCGAAGACGCCTTCGAGGGCTTGGCGGAGCCCGAGCCGGAAGAGACGAGCCGGGGTGACGACTCGCTCTAGGCCTCGACGCGTCGACTAGGGGCCTATCCCGGCAGGCCCACACGACCGATGCGGCCGATTCGCGGCGCCAGCAACCACTCGATCCGCTCACCGCACTACCAGTGCGCTTTCGCGGCTCGCGCGGCCCCTGGCATCCATGCCTCGACCACCTCAGCCGCGTCGCCCTACCGGGATAGGCCCTAAAAATCGACGTAGATGAACTGCGAGATACCGCTGGAGAAGACGAAGGCGGCGGCGATAAGCAGCGCCCAGATCAGGCCGATAGCGATATCGATCACGAGCAGCTTCGCGCGCTGGCTCCTGAATCTCCTCACAGTAGCCTCTCCAGCATGTGCCAGAAGCGGTCGTAGGGCATTACGAACAGGCCCCAGCCCAGGGTCACGAGCGCGAACGTGAACAGGCCTCCGGCGGCGCTACCGGCGTAGTGCAGGAGCTTGCCGGCGGCTCCCCGGCTCAAGGAGGGGACGGCAGCCAATAGGGGCTTTCGGCCGAGCTCGCTCCAGAGCCGGTGCCCCACCAGGAGCAGGCCGTTGAAGGCGCCCCAGGCGGCGAAGTGCCAGGCAGCGCCGTGCCAGATGCCGACGATGGTGAAAGCCACCATTAGATTCAGGCAGGTCACGACGAGGCCGCGGCGGTTACCGCCGAGCGGGATATAGATGTAGTCGGTAACCCAGCGGGTGAGCGACATGTGCCAGTGGCGCCAGAAGCTCTGGATGCTGGAGCGCAGGTAAGGCCAGGAGAAGTTCTCGGGCACCGTAATGCCGAACAGGCGCGCCGAGCCGATGGCGATGTCCGAGTAGCCGGAGAAGTCGAAGTAGATGTGCAGGGAATAGGCAACCAGGGCGCTGACGATTTGGAACTTCGAGGCCTGGTCGAGCGAGCCGGTCGAACCGAGTGGTCCCAACCAGAGCGTGAACGTGTCTGCCAGCACCATCTTCTTGGCCAGCCCTACGGCGATACGCGTGATGCCGGCGCTGACGTCGCCTGCGTCGGCGCGGACCGCTTTAACCTGCGGCGAGAACTGCTGGAAGCGCTTGATCGGTCCGGCGACCATGGTCGGCGCGAACATGGCGAAGGCTAGGAAATCGCCGAGGCTGTGGCGCTCGATCGTGCCGCGGCGGATGTCGACGATGTAATGGATGAACTCGAAGGTGAAGAACGAGATCGCCAGCGGCACGGCGATGTCCTGGAAGGTCGGCAGCGTGCCGGCGTGCGTGCCCAGTGCCTGTCCGAGAATCGGGCCGAGCAGGCGCGAGTACTTGAAGTAGGCCAGCGCTCCGATCGTTCCGGCGAGCCCGAGCAGGAACGCCGGCAAGGCGACCCGAGGCCTGCGCATGACCTTGCCGAGAACGTATACGAGCAGCGCTTCGCCCAGGATCAACAGCCAGAAACGGCCGGCGTAGTAGCCGTAGAAGGACAGTCCGCAGATGAAGATGAGCCAGGGCCGCAATCTCCCGGGCGCGAAGCGGAAGACGACTACAGCCGCTGCCAGCGCGATGAAATACAGCGCCTCGCCGAAGATCACGGTTGCGCCGCCTTTGCCAGTTGCGGCGCCAGAGCTCGATAGAGCCGTCGTGCGAACACGGCGCTGCCGTGATCAGTGGTGTGCGTGACGTCGGCGAAGAGGGACGAGGGCAGTTTCTTGCCCGGCTGGTTCCAATCGACGAAGGTCAAACCATGCTTCTCGACAACCGCGCGGATGATCGCCACGTTGGCCGAATAGAGACGGTGATCGAAGACGCCGAAGCTCTCGAGTGCCTCGGTGTTAAGCGGCGACATGAACAGAACGGCGTTCGAGTGTCGGCGCCCGAGCCGCGCACAAAGCAGTTCGAGCATGCGCAATTCGGAGTCCGTTCGCCGGATATGGAAGTTCGCGTAATCGGCGTAGCGCTGGATGATCTCCGTTTGCCGGGCCGGATCAAGCTGATCGAAACGGCTGTTCTTGGGCAGGCCGGGGGCCAGCGGCAGCTTTTTTGCCCCGCTTACGGTCAGCTTCTGCCAACGCGCGTACAACTCGTCGCGCAGCGGGCGGCCGAAGAGCCGCGTGACCAGCTCATCGTGCTCGCGGAAGAGCAGCCAGTGCTGGTCGAGTGTGCGGTTGACAGCGCCGCTCAGGTTGAAAAGCGGCGTGCTATCGATTCCGAGCGCCTTTGCGACCTGTGCGTCGACCGGCTCAGCCAGGATCTGGGGCAGCTCCGAGAAGCGCTCTGCGCCATCGAGGCGCGCTCTCGGGTTGAAGGTGTGGTAGGTGAGCTGTATCCCGAGCAGGTCGGCGTGCGCGGCGAGGCGGTCGGCGATGAAGTACTGGTCGGCCACCAGCGCGCCGTCGGCACCAAGGTTGTAGACGCGCGCGCCCGAGCCCGCAGCACGGGCGCTGCGGGCGAAGGCGGCCGAATAGGTGTGGTGGCGGTTGCTATTCATCTCGCCCCAGGTGGGCGAGGCGCCGAGGAAGAGCACCCGCGGCCGCCGGACATCTCGGCGTAACCCCTCAATGTGGTTTACGTAGCCGGGCAGCGCCGACATCGCTTGCGAGCGGGGCAGGCGCCAGTCGGCGTCATAGTCCTGTCTGGGCCCCAGGTAGTGAGCGACGAAGAGGTCGATCAGCACGAGAGCGATAGCCATTACGGCCAGGCGCACAATCAGCCGACCGATTGTAAGCCGCTCCGGCCGAGGCGAGTCTTCGGGGCCGCTATTCGTGTCTTTTCTCGTCACGGGATCTCTGTTTCCTACCGTAGGCTCTCGTGCCGAGTTGACCTTGGAACGTGGCCGAGACTAGCATCTCGCCGGCGCAGGGTCGAATACCCTCAGAGCAGGGCAAACCACCACGGAGGACGAAAGCGATGAAGATGCGGCAACGGTTTGGCTTCCTGGTCTTGGCATCGCTCGCTGTGCTGCTCCTGACAGCCATGGCGGCCGGGGCCGTTGTTATCCACGAAGGCAAGGGGCCGGGCCGGGCGCGCCTCGGTCAGGTCGACAGCACGGCGGCTCGCTACCTGGGCAAGCACACGGGGCTGCAACGCGATCCCAACTACGGCAGCCGGGTTGTGTACTTGATGAGCTTCGGCAATAAGCAGGCCGGCCGTTACGCATGTGAGCTACTCAGCGACTCGACGCACCGCGTTTTCCAGTTCAGCTTCAACTCCTCGGCCTACGTGACCGCAGCCGGCATCAAGGTCGGTAGCAGCGAGTCGGAGCTCACGGCCGCCTACGTCGGAATGAAGCGCACTCACAGCACCAAGTTCAATCACTACGTCCGGGGCAAGCGGCCCTACACCGATTTCTGGGTTTTAAACCAGACCCAACGCGTGTATCAGATCATCGTGAGATCGAAATGAGTCTTCGCCGCCTTCGCAGCGCGATACTCGTCGTCACGGCGACGGCGGTCCTGGCACCGGCCGCCGCCTGGGCCGATGGGCCGTGGCTCAGTACGCCTAGCGGCGGCATCAACTGGACGGCGGGCACGATTACCGTCGCCGCCGACTACCCGGCCGGGACGAAAACGGTTTTCTTCTCGACGAGCGGAGAGCCGCTAGCCACGGTCGCCGTCGCCAATCCGGCGCTAGCCGGCAAGGTCAGCTCCGGAGTTCCGTTTCACCTGACGGCGCCGACTTGGTTCGGCGCGGATGCGCTCGATGCCCAAGGCAGGTCGCTCGGCAAGGCGACGCTGAAGTTCACGCCGGCGATGTACAGGCCTTCGACTCCCGGGCCCGCGCTTAGGAGCGGCACTATCGTCGCGCCGTCGTTCACGCTCCAGGCCGGCGTCGATCGAACGGCCAGCGGCCTCGAGCTAACCGTAGGGCCCGAGCCGTTGGTCAGTAAGGCAAAACTGGTGAGCGCAACCGATGGCCAGATCGAATTGAGCGACGTGCGTGTGCCCTACGGCATCGAACGGCTCCAGCTCACGGCAACGAACGGCTTCGGGGCATCGTCGCGGTCTGAGCCCCGGACGGTCTACAGCCTCGGATCGCCCTCCAAGCTGCCTAAGCAAGCGAGCTACGTCCTCGTCGACAAGCGCTCGATGACGCTCTACGACATCCGTCAGCACCTCGTTGTCAGACACTACGAGATCGCCACCGGCACACCCTCCACACCGACGCCGAATGGCCTCTTCAAGCTCGGTGCTCCGCAGCGCGCCTTGGGTTCCTGGGGCGTGCTGCGCCGCCCGCTCTACAGGTTCTCCAGCACGAAGCGCTGGCCGAGCGGCTTCTACATCCACGGTACGAACGCGCCCTGGGATATCGGCACCTGGGCCAGCCACGGGTGCGTACGCCTCTACAACTGGGCCATCAGGCGATTCTCGAAGACGGTGCCGAACGGCACGCTGGTGCTGATACGAAAGTGATCGGGATTGAGCCCGCAGCGCCGATCTTTCGGTTAGGCTGAGACGTAATGAAGGCAATCATCATCGGCTGCGGTCGCACCGGCTCGTCGGTCGCACTTCATCTGCACGATGCCGGCTGGGACGTCGTGGTAATTGACGAGGACGAAGAGGCCCTTGCCCATCTAGGGCCGCGCTGGCCGGGGCGCTTCATCGTCGGCCACGGTCTCGATATCGACGTGCTGGTGGAGAGCGGCATCAGCGGCGCCGAGGCGGTCGTCGTCTCCACCGACGGCGACAACACGAACATCGTCATCGGTCTGATCGCGCAACGGCGTTTCCACGTCGAGCGGGTGGTCGTTCGTGTCCTCGATCCGGCCCGGGCCGCCTTCTTCGCCGAGCGCGGCCTGCACACGGTCTGCCCGACCTCGATCGCGATCGGTGCGCTCACCGAAGCAGCGCTGGTCAGTGAGATGGTCTCGACCGAGGGCGCCAGTATCTGATGTACGTGCTGATTGCAGGCGGTGGCAAGGTTGGGGCTAACGTGACCCGCTCCTTGCTGCGCCAGAACCACGAGGTGACGATCATCGAGCAGCGCTCGGATCGCTTCCGCGTGCTCGAGGAGGAGTTCGACTATCGCGTACAGCGCGGCGATGCGACCGAGCTGCACGTGTTGGAAAAGGCCGGTATCGGCCGCCCGCCCGATCTAGTGCTCGCGGTCACCGGTGACGACGAGGACAACATCGTCATCTGCGAGATCGCCCAGAAGCGCTACTTCGCTCCGAAGGTGATCGCGCGCGTCAACGATCCGCGCAACCAAACCCATTTCGACCTGCTCGGCATCGCGCCCACGGTCTGCGCCACCTCGAGCATCATGGCCTTGATCGAGCACGAGGTGCCCGAGAAAGACATCATCCGCCTATTGCAGCTGCGCGACGACGAGCTCGAGATCGTCGAAGTGCCGATCGCCGACGACTCGCCCTCTTCGGGCAAGCGCATCGAGCAACTGAAGATGCCCGTTGGGACGCGGCTCATCTCCGTCGCCCGCGAAGGGCGCTCCGAAATCGCCAGCGACTCGACCAAGCTCCAGCCGGGCGATCGCGTACTCGCCATTCTGCGCACCGCTTGCGAAGACGAGCTCCGGCGAGTACTACTCAAACACTGAAACGGCCTCTAGGGCTCCTCGGTCGCAGCGAAAAGCCACTCGACCCGAGTGATCGATTCGGCGTCTGCGACCACGAGTAGCTCGTCTTCAGGCCGCAGCTTGGTCGTGCCGCGAGCCTGAACCGGCTCGCCCTCGCGCACGATCAGACCAATCCAGGCATCGCCCAGCTCCAGATCACGGATGCGCTTCCCAGCCGCCGCCGAACTTTCGGCCAGCACGACTCGCAACACAGTTTCGGGCGCGCTACGCAGAGGCAGCGAAATGCGCCACGGTGTCTGCTCGATCAGCCGCATCGGAATGCCCAGGCGCCCGGCGGCGAAGGGCACGGTTGTCCCCTGGACGAGCACCGAGACGGCGACCGCGACGAAGACGAGCGAGTAGATCAGCTTGGCGTCGTGCACGTTCTCCAGCACCGCGAAGGCGGCCAGCAGGATCGGCACCGCCCCCTTCAGGCCTCCCCAGAGTAAGAAGAAGCGCTCGCCGCGGTTCAGGCGCACAGGCGCGAGCAGTAGCGAGGCGACGAGCGGGCGGGCGACGAAGATCAGTAGTCCGGCGACCGCCAGCCCTTCCAGCCAGACCCAGTCGTGCGCGACGTAGCCGAGGTCGATCGTCAGTCCCAGCCCGCCGAAGGCCGCGACCTCCGCGAGTGAGGCCAGCGAAGAGTGGAAGGACTCGATCTCGGTCTTGAAAGGAGCATGTTCGTCGCCGACCAGAATCCCGGCCACGAAGACGGCCAGGAAGCCCGATCCGTGCGCTACGCTGGTGAGCCCGTAGATGACGCCGCAGGCAGCCAGCGTACGAATCGGATAAAGGCCCGCGCTCGGCAGCCGGAAGCGCATCAGCGGGCCAAGCAGACGGCCCGCGACGATGCCGAAAGCGAGCCCGATGCTCGTCGCCAGGGCGAACTCCCGCACGACTATGAGAAACGAGCCGTGGTTGGAGGTAGCGAACTGAATCATCGCCAGCATCAGCGCGATTCCTACCGGGTCGTTCGCGCCCGACTCGCCCTCGAGGATGGTGTCGGTCCGCCCGCCCACCTCGCGCCGGCCGAGCACCGAGAACATCACGGCCGGGTCGGTTGGCGCCAGTGCCGCTCCGATCAGGCCGGAGGTCGTCCAGCCGAGATCGAGCAGCAGGTGGCAACCGCTGGCGACAACCGCCGCTGTGCCGAAGGTGCCGAGCAGGCCTAGCGAAGTGATCGGGACGAGCGAAGAGCGAAAGCGGCGCCAGCCGATGTGCATGCCGCCGTCGAAGAGGATCACGACCACCGCCACGACCACGACCCGCTCGACGGTCCTAACCGAGGCGTGCTGCGTGAGCTGCGGGAAGATCTCGGAGAGCGCCGCGGCGGCGATCAGGAAGACCGCCGCCGACGGTATCGGCAGCCGCTCGCTCAACCTGCTCCAGGCGAGCGCGAAGGCCAGCCCGCCGGCGACTACCAGCACGATGCTGGCGAAACTGACGATCTCGTGCATGACCGGACTCTAATCGCCGGCGCCGCGATCATCGCGGCGACTAGCTGGTTTTCGAGTCGCCGTGCTCCACCGTCCGGCGGCGTCGATAGGAGAACACGGCAACGCCGATCAGGGCGCCGACGGCGTCTATTGCTACATCCCGGGGCCTTCCCGCGCGGCCGCGCACGAAGTGCTGGTGGAACTCGTCGCTTGCCGCGTAGGTCACTGCGACGAGAAAGGCAAGCCACGGGCTCGTCAGCGCGCGTAGGAGCAGCGCCGCCAGAACTGCGTACTCCGCCGCGTGGGCCAGCTTGCGCAGAACGAGATCCCAAACACCGAGCCCAGAGTTGAGGCTGGGGATCGAGGAAAGAGCGAAAATCAGCGCCGCCCAGGCGACGACCGGAAGCCAAAGACTGAGAGTGCGGGGGATACGGGACATGACCGGCGGCCATGATAAGCTCGCCCGCACATAAAGGCGAGCGGTTAGGGAACCCGGTGCAAGTCCGGGACGGTCCCGCCGCTGTAAGGGGAGTGCTCCTTTGCCAACGCGCAGAGCGCGCGGTCACTGGCCCGAGGGCCGGGAAGGCGGCGAGGGAGGGTGCCCCGAGTCAGAAGACCTGTCGCTCGTCGCAACCGGACCCCTCGAGGAAGGGAGGATTCGTGCGAAAGCGCATTCTCGTCACAGTCGTTGTTGCTGCCCTACTGGCTGGAGTTGTCGTGCCTTTAGCGGGCGCCGTCTCGGTTTCCGTTCGGATTGAAGGAAAGACACGGACTCTTTACGGCTCCGCTGAGCCGCGCCTGCAGGTCGCCTCAAGCGCACTCGACGCGCTTGCCGTCGCGGCGGGCAAAGGCGAGCTCTACTACCACCTGGTCACCAGCTCGCTGGGCTCCTACGTCGATCAGATCGGTCTCTACGCTGCGACCAGTACGGGTGGTTGGATGTTCAAGGTCAATGGAGTGTCGCCGCCGGTAGGTGCCGGCGCGGTGGCTCTCGAAAGCGGCGATCGTGTGCTCTGGTACTGGGCGGACTTCGACCCGCTGACCTTCGCCGGCCCGAAGACGCTGCTGCTCGGCAGCAGTACGCTCACTCGATCCGACCGCGCGCGTGCGAGGCGCATTCACGAGAAGCTCTCCTGCTACACGGTCTCGGCCCAGGATGACAAGGGCGTGAGCACCCCGGCGCTCGGTGCGATTCTTCGTGCCGGCTCGGGACGGGCTGTGAAAACCAAGAACGGGCGGGCCTGCCTATTGGAGCATCGCGGCTCGCTCGTGCGCGCCACTCTCAGCGGCGCCGTACGCTCCAACGCCTTGCCGTGAACCGCTTCTGCATCTCTGTCTGCCTGATCCTCCTGGCCGCTGTCAGCCTCGGCGGCTGCGGCCAGGAGGAGAAGGGCAAGGCGCGGGTGTGGGTTACGCGCGACGGCGGTGCGACGATGCTCGATGACGGCTCGGTTCCCGCCGGGCTGACGGCGCTGCAGGGGCTCGATCGGCTGGCCAGGGTCGAGACCAGTTACGGCGGTGCCTTCGTCAACGCGATCGACGGTATCGCCAGCTCGCAGTTGCACCGGCGCGACTGGTTCTTTTTCGTAAACGGCTACGAGGCCGATCGCGGCGCGGCCTCCTACCGGCTTCGCCCCGGCGACGTGGAGTGGTGGGACTACCGCTCCTGGCACGGTTCCGAACGGGCCTCCGTGGTTGTCGGTGCCTTCCCCGAGCCTTTCTTGCACGGCTACAACGGAAAGCGCCGGGCCGCGGCCGTTCGCTGCGGCCCCGGGCTTCGAGCCGAGGGGCGCGCGCTGGCCCTAGTGGTTCGTGCCCGCTCGGTCGCGGCGCTCGGGAAACCCGTTGCCGCGGCGACCAACCTGCTTGTCGTTAGGGCCGGGAGGGCGGGCATGGTCGCGCAACTGCGTAGCGGAGCGAGAGCGGGTGATCCCGTCCGCTTCGTCGTGAGCGGCCGGGCCTTCGCGCGCTCGCTTGCGCGCGATCCGGCGCTCGTCAAACACCGCTACCAGGCGATCGAATGGAGCGCGAAGTGAGGCCTTCGGCTGCGTTGGCGCTGCTCGGAGCTTGCGTCGTTGCGGCGCTTATCGTGGCTCATCCGCTCTCGTTGGCGCTACTGGCCGTAGTGCTGCTCGCGCTTCTGCTGCAAACATCCTGGCGGCGTGCCCGCCTCTTCCTGCTCGGCATCGCCGTCTCGTCGTTCGGGCTCTTTCTGATCTGGCCCTTGACCGCGCACACGGGCAGTCACCCACTCTGGAACGGCCCGATACTGCCGGTGATCGGCTCGCTCGACGTGACCAGGGAGGAGCTGGCGGCCGGAGCCGTGCAGACGCTTCGCCTGGCGACCGTGGCACTTGCCTTCGCGCTCTGGGCGCTCAAGCTCGACCACGACCGGTTAGTGCGGGAAACGCGGCTGGCCCGGCGCTCGGTGCTGACCGTGGCGCTCGCGACCAGGCTGATACCTACGCTTGAGCGAGACGCCAGCGGCTTTGTCGAGGCCTTGCGCGGTCGCGGCGTCGCAGTCGAAGGACTGCGCGGGCGGTCACGCTTGCTGGCGCCACTGGTGGCCAGCTCACTGGAAAGGGCTCTCACCCTGGCCGAGTCGATGGAGGCCCGTGGCTACGGCCGTCCCGGCCGCGCGGCCGTGGCACGGGCTCCTTTCAGCTGGCGCGAGCGGGCTGCGCTGGTGTTTTCACTCCTATTACTCATCTCCTCGCTGCTATGGCTGTAGTTGATATTCAGAAGCCGCGCCCTGTGAAGGCTCGGATGGCTAGCGTCGAGAGGCTCGCTTTCAGCTATCCCGGCAGCGCACAGCCCGCGCTCAGCAACGTCTCGTTGGAGCTCGAGCGGGGCGAGGTTACGCTCGTTCTCGGGCGCTCGGGCTCGGGTAAATCGACGTTGCTGAGGGCTCTGGCCGGGCTTGTTCCGCATTTCCACGGCGGGCGCTTCTCGGGCGCGGTCAGAGTCGCCGGTTTCGACACGCGCTCGACCGCGCCGGCTGCCCTGGCCGGCACCGTGGCGACGCTTTTCCAGGATCCGGAGGACCAGATCGTCTTCGATCGGGTGGCGAGTGAAGTCGCCTTCGGTCCCGAGAATCTCGCCTTGCAGCCGAACGAGGTGGCGCGGAGAATCGCTTCTTCGCTCGCTGCGGTTGGCGCCAAGCACCTGCTCGGTAGGTCGACTCGCGATCTCTCGGGCGGCGAGTTGCAGCGCGTCTGCCTGGCCTCGGCGTTGGCGCTGGAGCCGCAGTTACTGCTGCTCGACGAACCGACCTCGCAACTCGATCCCGAGGGCGCCGAGGTTTTTCTCGAACTCGTTCGGGCCCTGGCACGCGAGCGAGGGATAACGGTCGTTCTGAGCGAGCAACGCCCCGCCCTACCGCTGGAGATCTGCGACCGGGTTCTCTTCCTCGAACAGGGGCGGCTGATGCTGGACGCTCCGAGGGCGCAGGCGATCGCGTGGTTAGAAGAAAACGCGCCGGAGTTCGTCGAGCCCTACGGGGCGGCGCCAAGACAAGGCGACGGTCCGGGCGAGGCGATCTGCAAGCTGGAGAAGATCGGCTACGCCTACCAGCCCGGAATGCCGGTGCTGGAGGACGTCTCGCTCGAACTGCGGCGCGGTGAGATAGTCGCGCTCGCCGGGCCGAACGGCAGCGGAAAGACGACCCTGGCCAAGTTGGCCTGCGGCTTGCTCGAGCTGGGGGAGGGAGTAGTCGAGCGCCACGGGCGCGCCGGCTACCTCTCGCAGGATCCCGGTCGCTACGTGGTCTGTGAGCGGGCCGAGGACGAGGTCGCGCTGGGAATCGAAGGCGATCTGCCAAGGGCGCGGCGCTGGCTGGCCGAGCTCGGACTAGCAGGGCGCGAGCGCCGTCACCCGCGCGACCTCTCGAGCGGCGAGCGTGAGCGCCTGGGGCTGGCCGCGGTGCTCGCAACCGAGCCCGACCTGCTGGTGCTCGACGAGCCCACGCGCGGAGTCGATCCAGAGCGCAAGCGGGAACTGGCGGAGATGCTTAGGAGCGGCGCCTCGGGCCGGGCGACTCTGCTCGTCAGCCACGATCTGGCCTTCGCGCGCAGCGTCGCCGACCGCGTCGTCTCGCTCGCCGAGCAGGGGCTGCTGGTCAATGCGTAGTTGGCTTGGTTACGCGCTTGCCGTGCTGGTGGCGTTGTCGGCCCTAGCGCTCGGGTTCGTCAGCGGGCAGTGGGTGATGGCCGCGATCGCGCTGGGCGTTGCGCTGGCGCTCGCGCTCGGCGCCTTCGTCGAGTCGGGCCCCGACTCGGCCAAGGAGGTGGCGCTGATCGCCACCTTGACGGGGATCGCCGTGGCCGGACGCCTACTCGTTCATCCCTTCCCGGGTGTCCAGCCGATGACCGTCATCGTCGTGGCCAGCGGCGCCGCCTTCGGGCTGCGAATCGGCGTTTCGGTGGGGGCGTTGGGGGCGCTCGTCTCCAACTTCTTCCTCATCCAGGGGCCCTGGACGCCCTGGCAGATGGCGCTCTGGGCGCTCTGCGGCGCGGTGGGGGCACTCGCCGGCTCGCTAGTTCACCGCCGGCTCGTCTTCGCGCTGCTCTGCGCAGTTCTCTCCTACGGCTTCTCAAGCGCGATGGACGTGAGCGATTGGTGGTACCGCTACGCCCACACCTGGGCCGGGCTGTCGGTCTCGCTCACGACCGGCTTCCCCTTCACGCTTGCTCATGCGTTGGGCTCGTTTGCGATCGCGCTCGCGGTCGGGCCCGAGCTCGTGCGCATGCTCGAGCGCTTCGGTCGCCGCCTGCACACCGAGATTGTCTGGGATGAGCCGGCAGCGTGCGCGGAAGAGCTCAGCGCATAAACGGATCGCACGGGGGCGCAGGTGCACCAACCTCCTCCCCGCTGCGATCGTAGCCACGAACCGGCGCCGGAAGAGAGCCCGAAGCGTGCCGAAATCGTGACCAGCGGACTACGAGAAGCGGGCCGGCTGCGGCAACCGGCCCGCTTTGCTGGGGGCTCTCGACGCGGCGCCCGCTACTTGCGCACACCGCTCCCGCTCCCTCAACCTACGGCCCGATCGGACCGAAGTGGCTTACTTGCACCGAGCTCACTTGGCTGACGGGCAAGGCGATCGATCCCTGCGCTTGGATCTGCTTCCAGTCGACCAGGCTCTCGCCGCGTACGCAATCGTTGCTGGATTTCGCCGCCCGTAGATTGCTGTTTCCAGGGTTGAAACAGGCCTTGACCGCGCTATTGCTCGAGCCGTTTGTCGATTCCGAATAGACGAACGCGGCCGACATGCCGAGCAGAGCAATGACGACGACGAGCAGCGCAAGCTGCCATCCCTTTGCCTTGTACATCGTTCCATCTCCCTCTCAGGTCGAAGAGGAGAGCGACGTGGCTCACGGACGTATCGCTTCGGGCAAGGCCGGAGCCGATTTTGAGTAGACTGGATCGCCCGGTCGAGCATGCCGTCGCGCACCCCTCTCGTGAATGAGTTTCCCAGCGCTCGGCGAGAGCACTGGTGAGGCGGCTTCCCCGCTTCCAGCCTCCGCCGAGATCGTCTCCAGGGTACGAGCGCGGGGAGGAGGGTGAAAGACCGGAAAGCCGTATAAAAAAGGGAAAACGTCCACACGTTTTGTGTGGCTCGAAGAGGGCTACTCTCGCTCGAATTGTCGGCGGTTAATCGCCGCGGTCTCGCGCATTCGTCAGCACCCGGCTGAGTTGTAGTCTCGAGCGGATGCCGAGCTTGGCGTAGACGCGGGTTAGTGTCGCCTCTACGGTGCGCACAGTCACGAACGACTGAGCGGCAACCTCCTTGTTCGAGAGCCCGCTCGCCACGAGTCGAGCGATTCGCTCCTCGGTGGCGGTCAGCTCTCCGCTTCCGGCTGGAGTACGACCACCGACGCGCTTGAGCTCCTCACGGGTTCGCTCCGCGAAAAGTTTTGCGCCGAGGCGCTCGAACTCCATCAGAGCCTCGTTCAGCGTCTCCCGAGCGGCGCGCCGCTTCTTGTCGCGCCGGAGCACCTGTCCGTACGCGAGCAGAGTGCGCGCACGCTCGAAGGGCAACGAAGGCGGTTTATCGTGGTGACGGAGAGCGGATTCGAGTGCGGCCGCGGCGCCGCTGAGGTCGCCCTCGGCAGCGAGCAGGAGACCGTCGCCGCGATCGGCATAGGCGAGAAAGCGCTGCCAGTGGCGCTTCTTGCCGAGGCGGCGTATTTCGTCAATTCGCTGCCTTGCCCTATCGGTTCTACCGGAGAGAACGAGCGCCTCGATCTCGTCTCCCTGCGTCCAGCGTCGCCAGGCGACGTCGACGTATCTATCGGACACGGCCTCTACCCGCTCCTGGTAGCTATCGACCTCCGCTCCTAGTGCTTTCGCATCCTGCTCGCAGAGGCTTACGAAAAGCTTTACGGCAAAGACGGCGGTCTCGTAGACCGGGTCGGCCGCCAGGGCGTGAAACGCTCGCGCTTCGTCGATCAGCTTGCGTGCTCGTTGAAGGTCGCCCTCAAGCGCGGCTATCAGACCGAGCAGGCGAGTGAGATCTGCGCTCCCGTCCGTGTACCCCGAAATAGCAGACAATTCCGCGCATTCCTCAGCGAGTGCGCGCGCTCGTGTCCAGTTCCCCGCTTCGATCTCGAATTGAACGAGATCGAGACCGATCATGCAGTAGGTTCTCTCGTCTCCGCGCTCGAGGGCAACACGCATCTGATCTTCAACCAGGGGACGCGCACTATCGAGGTCGTCGTCGCAGAGGACGTACGCGTAGGCGGTCCACGTCAGGGGCGAGTTGTGAAGTGTCGTCGGCAGCTGGCCGAGCTCGTGCTCGATCTCGAGCGCGGCAGCTAGGTCCTCGCGTACGCCTGGAAGCTCCGCCTGCATCTTCATTGCTGCGCGGTAGATCAGGCAGACGCCGAGGAGATCGCGGCGTTCAAGTCTGTCGGCCAGCTTACAAGCCTCGTTCGCGACCTTAGACGCCTTCAGGTCGTGGCCCTCGAAGGCCAACTGCTCAGCCAGAGCTAAAAGCGCGCGGGCTCGGGTGACGCCGTCGCCGGCCTCGTCGAGTGCCTGTCGAGATAGATCGAGCCGGCCCGGCCTCATTTCACAAGCGACGAGGAGGATCGCCGCGCGCTCCGGCCCAGGCGGTAGACGATCGAGCGCCTCGCGGGCCAGCTCCAGCGGCCGCTCCCATTCGCCCGCCTCGTAGTGCATGACCGCGGCCCGCTCGGTCAACCTCGCCCAAAGGGCATCGTCCCTGGGTGGGGCCAAGCGGCGCGCCAGCTCGAAGAGCTCCGCGGCAGCTGTGGGCGCAGCGCGCCGGCGCGCACTCTCCGCCGCCCCCTCCAGGGCAAGAGCGACATCTGCGTCGCGCCCTGGCGTTGCCAGGGCGAGGTGACGGGCGCGTTGCTCCTCGTCCGTGATTGCTTCCGAAAGAGCGCGGTGGATCTCTCTCTTTCGCTTCGGGCCGACCGCGTTCCAGGCTGCCGCCGCGAGGAGTGGATGGTCGAAGCGGATGCGACCTTCCTCCAGTTCGACTACACCGCTTTCGATCGCGGGCTCGAGGGCGTTACTCTCGCCGGTGCGCTCGAGCACCTCGAGGGTCGGACTGGACAGGGCCGAGACGTAGGCCAGCGCCTCGCGCGTCGCGGCCGGAAGGCGGCGCAGGCGCTCGTGCACGAGCAGTTCGAGATTGCGCGGCAGCCGGATCAGTCCGTCGGCGTGTCCATCTGCTCCTGCCCTGGCCAGCTCGAGTGCGAAGAACGGGTTTCCGCCCGAGGTCTCGCAGACGGCCGAGAGCATCGTCAGCGGAAGGCTGACTCCGAGCCTCTCTGCAATCAGGCGATGGATCGCGCCCCTGGAGAGCGGGCCGACCGCGAGGCGCTCGATCTCCTCGGCCAAGGCCTGCTCACAGGCAAAGGGAAGCGGCGCTCCGGGCTCGCCCCGGCACGATACGAGCAGGCGAACGTTCGCATCGCGCAGACGCCTGAAGGCGAACAGGAGCACGCTGGCGCTGGCAGAATCGAGCCACTGCAGATCATCCACGGCGATTACGAGCGGCTTCTCCTGCGCCAGCACACGCGTCAAGTTGAGGAAGGCAGCGCCGAGAACGCGCCCGTTTAGCCCTTCGCTCTCGACACTCTCCTCGGCAAGCGCCACCGTCAACGCGCGCTGCTGTATCTCCGGCAGCTCGCCGAGAGCGTTGCGAGGAATTCCCTCGAGCAGATCGCCGACCCCCGAGAGCGAGAACTGAGCCTCGGCGCCGGCAGGCCGAGTGGCGAGTACGCGCTGACCCAGCCCGTCCGCCATATCGAGAGCAGTGCGCCAGAGCGTCGTCTTGCCGATTCCCGGCTCGCCCTCCAGTACGAGCGCACGAGCGGTCGGGCTCGAGAAGAAAGTCCCGAGCGCGGCGAGTTCCTCGTGACGACCGAGGACTTCGAAAGAGGCGGCCTTGAGCATGTGCGAGCCTCCGACGCGGGCGGCGTTGTCTAGCGGAAACGGTATGCCTTTCCGCGCGAGGCGGCAAGCGGCTGGCCAGGTGTGACGAAACCGTGACCGCGACGGAAGATGGCCGCCGGCGAGAAGGAGGAGGGCGAGAAGCCCCCGCAGCCACGGATAGCATGGACTAAGTGATCGCCTCATCCTTCCCCGAGAACTACCTGGCAGAGCTGAACGAGCCTCAGCGCGATGCTGTTATGTCGACCGAAGGTCCGCTTCTCGTAGTCGCCGGAGCTGGTTCGGGCAAGACGCGCGTGCTCACTCACCGCGTTGCCCACCTGATTCGCGCCTGCGGCGTCAAGCCACACGAGATCCTG
>DATCCQ010000012.1:0-6119 GCA_036511185.1 Gaiellaceae bacterium | reverse complement strand
AGGTCAAGTGCTGGGGCAAGAACGACGCGGGCCAGCTCGGTGACAGTGCCACCGAAGACAGCTCGACCCCTGTCGCGGTGAGCGGGATAAGCACAGCGGTCGCGACCAGCGCCAGCGCCGGCGCAATCGAAAAGGGTCATGCCTGTGCGCTCCTCTCGGGCAGCAAGGTCAAGTGCTGGGGCAAGAACGACGCGGGCCAGCTCGGAAGTAGCGCCCAGATCTACAGCACGACTCCCCTCGCCAACTCGATCGTGAACGCCACCAAGGTTGCCGCGGGCGAGGCTTACGGCTGCGCTCTGCTTGCCGGCGGAACGGTTGATTGCTGGGGCGCCAACGCCAGCGGCCAGCTCGGCAACGGAACGGTAACCGCGAGCCTCACTCCGGTCGCGGTCAAGGATCTCGCCGGCACGGGCAACCTCTCCGGCGTCACGGCGATCAGTAACGGCTCCGAGCACACATGCGCTCTGCTCTCGGGCGGCACGGTCAATTGCTGGGGCAGCAACTCGTCCGGCGAACTGGGTGACGGAACGACGACGGCCCGTTCACTACCGGTCGCGGTCAAGGGCATCGGCGGCGTGGGCGAGCTCTCCGGCGTCACGGCGCTCAGCGTCGGCTCCAAGCACAGCTGTGCGCTGCTCACCAGCGGCGCCGTCAACTGCTGGGGCAGTAACTCGAACGGCCAGCTCGGCGAGGGCACGACAACCTCCAGCCCCACCCCGCTGGCGGTCAAGGACATCGCCGGCACCGGCGAGCTCTCAGGCGTTACGACGATCAGTAGCGGCAGCCAGCACAGCTGCGCTCTGCTCATCGCCGGCACGGTCAACTGCTGGGGCGCCAACTCAAGCGGCCAGCTCGGCGACGGCACGACAACCGATCGCTCCACGCCGGTCGCGGCCAAGGGCATCGGCGGCGCCAGTGACCTCTCGAACGTCGCGGCGCTCAGCGTCGGCGATCAGTACAGCTGCGCCCTGCTCACCAGCGGCGCGGTCAACTGCTGGGGCTCAAACTCGAACGGTCAGCTCGGCGACGGAACAACAACCTCCAGCTTGACTTCAATCGCCGTCAAGGGAGTCGGCGGCACGGGCGAGCTTTCGAACGTCAGCGCACTCAGCGCCGGCTACCAGCACGTCTGCGCCCTGCTCACCGGTGCCACGGTCAACTGCTGGGGCGCCAACTTAAGCGGCCAGCTCGGCGACGGAACGACAACCGATCGCTCTGCTCCGGTCGCGGTCAAGGGCGTCGGCGCTACGACCGCGCTCTCCGGCGTCACGGCGCTCAGCGCCGGCCGCCAGTACAGCTGTGCTCGGCTCTCGGGCGGCGCGATCGACTGCTGGGGCTCGAACTCAAACGGCGAGTTGGGTGTCGGCCTGATCGACTACAGCTCGGCTCCGGTCGAAGTCGTCGGAATTCCCTAGAGCACTCATTCCGTTTCTGCGGAGAGCACGGGCTGCCCGTGGCGCGATACCTCGACGCGCGGTAGCCAGGCCAGCCAGCGCGGCAGGTACCAGCACCTGTTGCCGAGCAGGCTGAGCACGCTCGGCAGCACCACCGAGCGAACAACCGTGGCGTCGAGGAAGAGCGCTATAGCCACGCCGAAGCCCATCTGCTGGAAGGCCACCATCTCGCCGCTGGCGAAGCCCGCGAAGACGGCGATGATGATCAGAGCCGCGCCGGTGATGATGCGCGCCGTCGAGGCCACGCCCCAGCTGACCGCGTCGCGAGTCGAGCCCGTCTGGTCGTAGCGCTCCCTGATCCGACTCATCAAGAAGACCTGGTAGTCCATCGAGAGCCCGAACAGGATCGAGAAGAGGAACAGCGGCACCCAGGCGTCGATCACCGGCACCTTCTCGAAGCCGAACAGGTGGGCACCGAAGCCGTGCAGGAAGACGAGCGTGAGCACGCCGTAGGCTGCCCCGACCGAAAGCAGGTTGAGCATGATCGAGACCATCGAGACCACGACCGAACGGAAGGCGATGGTTAGTAGGACGAAGCTGAGCCCGAGCACCAGCGCGAGCACGATCGGAGTCGGGTTGGTACTGGCGTTGAAGTAGTCCGAGTAGATGGCCGACTGCCCTCCCACGAGCACCGTCGCCCCGCTGCCGGCAAAGAGCCCGGGGATGACGCGGCTGCGCAGATCGCGCAGGGCGGATACCGCCGCGTCACCGCTCGCATCGCCGCGCACCGGTACAGAGAGCAGCGAGACGTCGCTCGTCACCGGCGAGGCCGTGATCGTGCCGGGCGCGAAGCTAGGATCGGCCGCGAGCTTCTTTTGCAGCTTGACGAGATCGGCCCGCGCCGAAGCGTTCCCGCCCGCTGCCACGATCTGCGCCGCGTAGGGGCTCTGCGCCGGGAACTCGCGCTGCAGCGCGACGTAGCCCTGCTTCGAGGGCAGGTGACCCGGCAGCGTGTTGACGCCGTTCTCGCCCAAGTGAAGCCCGAGTGTTGGGGTCGCGATCGCCAGCATGGCGCCGACGGCTATAAGCAGGCTGAGCACCGGGCGGCGCAAGACCGCCTCGACGATTCTCTGCCAGAAGCGCCCCTCGGCTGTGTCCGTGCGGCCGATGTTCCGCCCGATGATCGGTACGCGCAGCGCATTTACCCGGTCGCCCAGCACGCCGAGGACGGCCGGCAGCAGCGTCAGCGCCGCGGCGACCGATACCACGCCGACGATGATCGCACCGGCCGCGAGGCTGCGCATCACCGAGGTCGGCACCAGGAACATGCCGCACAGCGCGATCACGAAGGTTCCGCCGCTGAAGGTGACAGCCCTCGACGCCGTCGCCCCCGCGACCCTGATCGCCGTCTCCTTGACCGTGCCGGCGGCGCGCTCCTCGCGGTAGCGGGAAAGGACGAACAGCGAGTAGTCGATGCCCAGCGCCAGCCCCATGCCGGTGAGCATGTTCACGATGAAGACCGAGAAGCCGAACTGAAGCGAGAGCGCCGAGACGATGCCCATCCCCACGGCGATCGAGAGCAGCGCCATCAGTAGCGGCACCAGCCCGGCCACGACCGTCCCGAAGACGAGTAGCAGCACGACCAACGCGGCCGGCAACCCGAGCGCAAGCTCACCCTGCTCGAGATCGCGCTGGGAAATCGCGGCGAAATCGCTTCCGACCGTGTGCTTGCCGGTGATCGTCACCTGGAAGCCGGCCTGCCCGTTCGCCTTCTTCACCAGCGATACCACCGGCTCGATTGCCTTGTCGGTACTGACCAGAACCTGAACAACGGTCGCGTGTCCGTCGCGCGAGACGAGCCCGGGACCGTCTGTGAGGTAGTTGCGCAGGTTCTGCAGCTTGCCCGTCGCCTGACTCTCGCGCGACAGCTTCGCGACGAAGGTACGGAACTGGGGAGTATCGACCCGGTAGCGAGCGGAGTAGACGACGATCAGGTCGCTGTACTGGCGCTTGAGGTCGGCCGGGGTGGGCGGGAAGGCCTTGGCGATCAGGTCGGCCGCTCTGGTCGACTCCGGCTTCCCCGAGACGTAGCCCTGGGAGCTCAGCCCGCGCAGGGAGGTCGCGGTGAGCGCGAGCGCGGCGGCGACGGCCAATCCCCAGAGAGCGAGCGTCCGCCAGGGATGTGCGGAGCACACACGCGCCAGCCTCTCCGTCAAGCCCTGCTTCGATCTGGCCACCGTCGCCGCTCCTCCCCGAATCTGAAATATTTATTCCTGTATACGCCGTAGGTGTACGGCGTAGATCGACACCGTATACGGCTAGAGCTAAACTGTCAAACACGATGGACACCGAGCTGCAAAACGAGCGCAAGACGCTGTCGCGGCGGGCCGTGATCGAAGCGGCGCTGACCATCGGTGACAGCGAGGGGGCAGACGCCGTCAGCCTGCGCCGGGTGGCGCGCGAGCTTGGCGTGACGCCGATGGCTCTCTATCGCTACGTCGAGAGCAAGGAGGCACTGCTGGCGGCGGTCGCCGATCGCGCCTTCGAGGAGTTCGAGTTGCCGACCGAGAGCGACGATTGGCGCGAGGAGTTGAAAGCCCTGGCGCATTCGTTCCGGCGCCTGCTCCTGGCCCATCCCACCGTCGCGACGCTCTTCTCCTCCAAGCCCGCCGAGATCTCCCAGAACGGGGCGCGGGTCGTCGAAGTCATTCTCGGCGTCCTTCGCCGCGCCGGCTTCCCACCCCAGGAGGCCGCCCTGGTCGAGAGCGAGTGCGAGCGCTTCATCCTCGGGCTGGTCGTACTGGAGATGGGCGGCGGCCCACAGCTCTGCCCGTTCGGCCCTAAAGGTCACCATTCCCACGACGCGAAGGCCATACTCGCGCTACTCCCTCCCGAGGAGTTCCCGAACCTGCTCGAGGCGCTCCCCTACTTCAACGACTGCAAGGACGCCGACTGGGCCTTCGAGTTCGCGCTCGAGCTGATCGTCAGCGGACTCGAGCACCAGCTCGAAGGCGCCGCTTCGCAGCTCGAGTCAAGCTAGCGCAAGAGCTAATGCACTTCACGGCCCGCGCCCGCTCGACGTAGCCCTATACGGTGTAGCTACCGTGGAAGGACGCCTGTAAGAGTGCGTCCCGGCCGCCCGTGAGTGCCGGCTTAGAGGGGGTAGTTCGATTCACGCGCTGTCTCGCCATCTCCGGTCCCGCTTCGCCGTTTTCGGTCTCTTACTGCTAGGCGCGGTTATGTTGCCGCTAAGCGGCAGGATGGCCTTGCCAACGGCGGCGGCGGCGAAAACGGCACCCGCCCAGGGGAGGCTCACAGCCGAGCTCGCCGCCACAAGGCTGGCACCCGTCCAGGCAAGCGAGATCAGGCTCAACTACCGCTTCCTCCACCCCAGCGCCAGCTTTTCCTACTCGCTGCAGCGTAGACAGGGCGGAAGCTGGATCTCGCTTCGCTCCATCAAGCTGAAGGGGCGCTTCGAGGGGGCTCACGCAGCGACCGTGAAGCAGCTCTTCGGTCGCCGAACAATCAGCGCTGGCAGCTACCGCCTGCGCCTCCGCTCTGATCGGAATCTCGTCTCGCTCGGATTCTCGGTCTTCGCCGCCCAGCCCGTCACGGGCGCCACCAGCGTCAGCGCCGGCGGCACGCTGACCTGCATCCTCGTCGGCGGCGGCAGCGTCAAGTGCTGGGGCTACAACTTCGACGGCGAGCTCGGCAACAGCACGATGGTGAATAGCTCGACACCCGTCTCGATAGGTGGAATCAACGGCGCGATAGCCGTGAACAGCGGCTACAAGCACACCTGTGTCGTCTTCCCCGGCGGCACGGTCAGTTGCTGGGGCTACAACCAGACGGGCGCGCTCGGTAACGGCACCACGGCGAACAACTCGTTCCCGACCAGCGTGAGCGGGCTCAGCGGCGTCGTTGCCAGCAGCTCGGGCGCGGCTCACACCTGCGCCGTGCTCGCGAGCGGAGAGCTGTACTGCTGGGGCGACAACGAAGCCGGCGAGCTCGGCATGGGCAGCGTTACCAAAGGCGCACCCTTCGGGACATCGAACCCCGTACAGGTTGAAAAGGGCGCGGCGATCGTCGGCGTCAGCGCCGGCTTTGTCAACACCTGCGCCCTTATCTCGGGCGGTTCGATCGACTGCTGGGGTTACAACCGCGACGGCCAGGTCGGAGACGGAACGGTCAACCGCGTGCGGCCGTATGCAAGTCCGTCGCCATCTCGCGTCGTCGGAATCACAAAGGCTGTCTCGATCAGCGCCGGCTACTTCCACACCTGCGCCCTGATCGCCGGCGGCACGGTCGAGTGCTGGGGCCACATCACGGCCAGCGACTTTGCCCCCACGCCGCTGCTGGAAAGCGCGGTTCCGGAGCAAGTACCGGGTATCACGAACGCGATCTCGATCTCGACCGGCGGCTTCCACACCTGCGCCTTACTCGCCGGCGGCAGCGTCAAGTGCTGGGGAGCGGATCAATTCGGGCAGCTCGGTGATGGAAAGCTCACAGACAGCGTCAAGCCGGTTGCAGTGGCGGGGATCAAGCGTGCCGTCTCGATCAGCTCCGGCGTGCTTCACAGCTGTGCTCTTCTCGTCGGCGGCGCCGTCAAGTGCTGGGGCGGGAACGACGAGGGCGAGCTCGGAACGGGCACCCTGACGGCGAGCTCACGTCCGCTCAGCGTGGTTGAACCGACTACGAGCCTCTCCCGTTAGAAAAGCGCAAGGC
>DATCCQ010000011.1:0-5212 GCA_036511185.1 Gaiellaceae bacterium | reverse complement strand
CGTGACCGAATTCGGCCTGCCGGTGGTCGCCATGGCCGACCCGGATGAAGCGGCCATGGATCGGCTACGGGCTCAACTTGGTCCTGAGATTCGATTTGTTGTCGCCGCACCGAGCGTGCTTACGCGCCTGATCGACGAGGTGCTGGGGGGCGCTTCGGCTCCTGGGCTGCTGGTCGCGCCTACTCTGGCCGAGCCGATCGCGCCGTTTACCGATCCGTCGATCGAGCAGGGCGCGCCGGTTGCCGAGCCGTCGGTCGAGCAGTTCGCTCAGGAAGAGCCTGCGGCCGAGCCTGCACCGCCGGAGACCGCTGCGGAACCCGAACCGGTCGCGCCTGAGCCGGTAGCGGAGCAAGAGATCCGCCCGATCATCGTCGAAGGCGAAATCGACTATCCGACCTTCTCGGAGTACCAACCGATTCCAGAGACCGAGATCATCACGGGACCCGACGAGCAGCTTCCCGCCGAAGTGCAGATGGGCGATTACGGCTACTACGACGATCCCTCGCTGCTGGAAGGAAACGCCTGGCAGGCCGGAGAGACAGGACCACCGGCCGTCGAGCCGGCAGCGGAGACGACCGATCTGAGCGCCGACCAGCACAGCGTAGAGCAGCCGGTCGAAGAGCCAGAGGCGCTGGTCGAAGAGACCGAGCAGCCGGTCGAAGAGGCCGAGGAAGCCTGGCAGGAGCCGGTCGAGGAATCGGCCCCAGAGGTTGTTCCGGAGCCAGTCGCTGCGGATGTTGAAGAGCCCGCGCTCGAGCAACCGTCCGAGCTGCCGGAAGAGGCCGCGGATAAACCGGCAGGTGAAGATGACCTAACGGCCACGACGCCCGCCTGGATGAGAGGCGAAGTGAACGTGATCACCGCCGACGTAGCCGACTTCATTGATCCCGGCGCTTCAAACGCCCCGGAAGCGACAGCACCGCCGGTAGCTGAAAGTCGCGACGTCGCCGAGAGCGGACCGGAGCCCCTCGTCAGTGAAGATGAGGTGTCGGTTGAGGTCGAGCCGGTTCTCGACGAAACGGCGGAAGCGCCAGCTGATGAGCAGCCGACCGAGCCCGAGCTCGCTCATATCGAGCCGGCCGCCGCGGAGTTCGGCGCTGAGTCCCCGACCTGGGCTAGCCAGTCCATGGAGGCCGCCGAGGAGGAGGCTGCGGTGGAACGCGCCGGCGACGCTACGCCCGAGCCGGACGCTGCCCCGGAAGTGGAATCCGCGCCAGAATCCGGCCGAGGTGAGTTTGAGCTGGTGATGCGCCTTTTAGACGGCGATCGAATGTCGATCGGGTTCTTCGCCACTGCCGAGGCCGCGCAAGAAAAGGCCGCCGAGGTCTTCAAGCAGTTCGCCGAGACGAAGGAAGGCAGCTGGCCCTATATCGGCGGTCGCTTCCTACGCCCAGACACGATTGTTTCAATCGACGTCGAGCAGCACACTTCCGGCTGGGGCGGCTCTAACTCCCGCGGCCGCATGTTCGACGGCGACGAGAGCGCCTAGAGCGAGCACTCCACCACCTGATTGTCGAGGCGCAGAGCTTCATCCGCGCCCGTGGAGGCTCGTGGGCTTCGCCTTAAAAAGAGCTAGCTGACTTCGCAGCCGAGGTACTCGAGCGCGAGCAGAGCTTCTTCGATATAGGCGGCCGCTTCGTCTTTGCTACCGAAGTGGTACGGGCCCGGATGCAGTGGCTCGACGCGCAGGCTGTTAGTCGGGTACACGTCGCACTCGACTACGAACTGTTCGTCGCGCTCGAAGAGGCGCAAGATCACAACGCGGCGCCCGTCCTTCTTGGCGTGGCGGTGGAAGCTCTCCTTGGCGGCGGTCGCCTTGCCGCCCCTCCTCGCAGCGCCCTTGCTCTCCGCGCGGAGCCCGTATTCGTCGGCGAGGTCGCTCACGAGGCGCAGGTGCTGATCTGGAGGGTCGTCGCGAGGTTGCTCGCGCTTGCGATCAGCGCCGCGTTCTTCTGGTCGGTTGCTTTTGCAGTCGCTTGATCGTTGCTGCGCAGCGCCTGCGCTTCGGAGCGGATGTTGGTTGCGACCTGTCGCAGATCGGCGACGATTTGCGCGTAGTCTTTCGCGGCGCTACGAGTGGGCCTGACCGCGCTGAGCGATTTTGTTTCCTTGTTGAGCAAAGCAGCGGCCTCGTCCAATCCCGCGGCTGCTTGCTTTCGCCCCGCTGCGGTGTTCAGATCGGCGATTCTGATCTTGCCCTGAGCCGTTGCAAGCGGAGCCGAGTAACGCCCACAGATCGTATTCGCGTCGCGCACCCAAGGCTCGCTAACCGGGTAAACGTTCTTGGCCGCCTGGGCGACGACTTGGCTGTCTGCAAATCCCTGCAGCGTGAAGGCTAGTTTGCGACCCCGCTTGAAGAAGAGCACCTCTGGGCTGGACGTCGCATTGTCGCCGAGTAGGGTCGCCAGCTGCCGCGCGATTTTCTCATCGAAGACGTTGAACGCAACGAAGCCGGCACCGACTCTGGCCGCTCCGGCCTTGGCCTCCTTCATGGCCTGCTCGTCTGTGGCGACGCTGCGGGCGTACACCGAAACAACGACGAGAGGATGGGCCACGAGTGCGGCATCGAGCGCGGTGACTCCTTCAAGCGGCGTCTTGTGTTTGCTCTTCTTGCGCTTTTCTACTTTGGCGTTCTGCTTCGCGGTCGTTGTGGTTCGAGTAGTCGCCTTAGTCGTCGTGGGCAGCGTTGCCTGCGTGCCGGCGGTGCTGCTGGTCGAGCTCGATCCGCGCATGAGCACGTAAGCGCCGGCGGCGGCGAGCAGAATCAAGGCCAATACCGCCAAGAAACGCATGCGAGGACTGGGAGTCGACTTCATAGGTTGTTCTATCGGTTCGCGACGCTTACGGCATAGTGTTTTCAGAAAGAGAGACCAACGAAGGCGGACAAGGCGAGCTAATTCGAGCTTATTCAAATGAAGCACTACACGGCCTGGCCGCGCTCGGTGGTGCACTGCGCCTGCCTCAGTCGCGCCAGTATCTCTGTCGATACGGACGCAACTTGCGTCCTAGCGGCGCATCTTCCGATCGCACCCCGTCGGCGGGTCGTGAATTGAAACGAACTATTAGTGGTGTTCGCGATCGCCGCGCGTCGGGCCACGGCAGCCTACTCTTGACGGTCGATCGTAACTGCGCCAGGGGCTAAGTCAAGAATGATCGCGAGGTGAATATGCAAGAGGAAAGAAAGAGGGCGCGGTTTCCCGCGCCCTCAACAGTCTGCTTCAAGACTGTGCGATTACGCATCTTCCATTAACAACCTGCTCCGCCCTGGACAACAGGAATGTTACTGGTATCTCCTGGGCCCGGACTCATTTTCGCGGTCCAACCGCCTACTGTTGCAGAAACGCAGTAAGTAGTATTAGACAATGACTTGATCACGACAGCGGCGGCAAGGCCCTGATCGATGTTTGCTTTGATGAAGGTTTGGTCGAAAGTTGCCGAGCCATCAGCGGCGTATTTCCCGTGATCGGAGTAGTACGCCTCGATAGACGGAATCGCTGCACGGACATCTGCCTGCGCCGCCGTCTTGTTTGCGCGGTCGCGGAAGCCCATGTAGGACGGGACGGCAATCGCCATCAGAATACCCAGGATGACGATGACGACCAGGAGCTCGATGAGGGTGAATCCCTCTTCCTTCCCGGTCAAGCGCTTACGAATGATATCTGCCATGTGATTTGGCGCCTTGTGGATGCTGCAATGACTTTGACTGTGGTGCGATCGGCAGAGGGATCGAAAGCCAGTAGCCCCAAACGGGTGAAGTTACCCTGCCCATAGCGGGCTACCTACGAAGTAGAGGAGTCCGTGCGGAAGCATTCAAGAAACGCTCGGAGCTTGCCGATACGTCCGCCGTGGCCGTCAACCCGCATCCCTCGGGACCGTCGATCGACCGTCTACTTCAGTACGTCGTAGCTAACGGCGCCTCCGACCTGCACCTGACCGTCGGTTCCAGGCCGACCCTGCGTATTCACGGCACGCTTAAAAGAATCGAAGAGGAGCCGGTCATGACTCCCGAGATGACGCGCGAGATGTTCTACCGCATCCTCTCGACCGAGCAGCAGAAGCACTTGGAGATCAACCGCCAGCTCGACCTGGCCTACTCGGTGCCCGGGATGGCCCGCTTCCGCGTCAACATCTACTCCCAGCGCGAGAGCTTGGCCGGCGCCTTCCGCCTCATCCCAACCGAGCTGAAAACGCTCGAGGAGCTCGGGTTGCCGTCGCACCTGCACGAGCTGACGAAGCGGCCTCGCGGAATCGTGCTCGTTACCGGGCCGACCGGCTCGGGCAAGTCGACAACCCTGGCGGCGATGATCGACGAAATCAACCGCACCCGCTACGACCACATCATCACGATCGAGGACCCGATCGAGTTCCTGCACCGGCACAAGAACTGCATCGTCAACCAGCGCGAGATCGGAGCCGATGCGCTGAGCTTCGGTGACGCCCTACGTGCCGCCCTGCGCCAGGACCCCGACGTGATCCTTGTCGGCGAGATGCGCGACCAAGAGACGATCGGGATTGCGCTTACCGCAGCCGAGACCGGCCACTTGGTCTTCGCCACGCTGCATACGCAGAGCGCGCCGAGCACGATCGACCGCATCATCGACGTTTTCCCCGGTGAGCAGCAGGATCAGGTACGCATGCAGCTCGCTCTCTCGCTCGAGGGTGTCGTAACCCAGACCCTCATGAAGACTGTGGACGAGCAGGGACGAGTGCCGGCGATTGAGGTTCTGATCCCTGATGACGCTGTCCGCAACTTGATCCGCCAAGGGAAGATCGAACAGGTTTACTCCTTCATGCAAACGGGTTCGAAGCGCGGCATGCAGACAATGGAGCAGTCACTCGCCGAACTAGTTTCGAGGCATTTGATCTCGATCGAGCAAGCAGTCTCGCGCTCGACCCGCCCCGAGCAGCTGATGGGACAACTGGAGCGAAGCGGAATTCAGACCGGGCAAGCGTCCACGGGCGGAAGCGATGCACCGGGATCTGGCCTACGCGTTGCAGGAACTTAGGTCTTAGTGGAGGAACCTGAGGAGATGACGGGGAGCGAAGGAACACACGAGGGCGACCGCCCACCCGAGCAGACGGCTCCGCCGACCGCACCAAGCGGTCCGCCGCCCACCGCAGCACAGCCTCCGCGTCCGTCCGCGGCTCCACCTGGAGTGCCCGGACCGGCTCGTCCCGTAGCTCCGCCTCCCGGTCCGCCCACGGCGCCGCC
>DATCCQ010000010.1:0-3715 GCA_036511185.1 Gaiellaceae bacterium | reverse complement strand
GTTGTAGACCGGGTACTGGTCCAGCCAGCCGAAGACGTGGGTGATCAGCAGCGGCCACGCCGTGATCCCGTTCCACAACCCCCACAAGAAGTGACTCATGTGACTACCCCCGCTCTCGAGCTTGGTCGGTGCCGATCATCGTGAATTAGGCGATCGTACCATGGGTCCTTCCCGAATAGAGCAGGAGGGAGCAGAAGGTTGACATTTGCAGCAGGTTCTTGACGCTGCCACCGTCCTCTTCGATACTCGGCTCATGCTCGCGTATTCACGCTTGACGTTACTAACGCCACACGTGACTATGTCAGCTCTGTCGAAGTGCCGAGCTCATGGACAACCGGGGGTGACGACGATGGCCAAGCTCAAGCCAGTGACACCGGGCGAGTTGTTGCTCGAGGAGTTCCTTGTTCCCTTGGGTATCACGAAGTACCGCCTTGCCAAGGAGATCGGCGTGCCCGCCCAGCGGATCGGCGACATCGTCGCCGGCAAGCGTGCGATCACGGCCGACACCGACCTGCGCCTGTGCCGGTTCTTCGGCCTGTCGAAGGGCTACTGGCTGCGGGCCCAGGTCGCCTACGATACCGAGGTCGCCGAAGAGACCTTGGCCGAGACGCTGGCTCGCATCAAGCCGTGGGGCGAGACGGCGGCGTAGAATGCCTTGCGTCATCCCAAAGAGCGCAGTCGTCATCTTGCGCAATGATGACGGATAGACTACACTTCGTAGTCAAATGACGATCAATAGTAGTCAAACTGAGCCGGGCATCTCCGCCCTGTTCGCGTCCCGATCGCTGGAGCGGCTTCTCACCACGCTCATGCGCGAGCCGCAGCGTCGCTTCTATCAGCGCGAACTTGAGCGCCTGGTCGGCGTGCAACTGCGCCAGTTGCAGCGCGATCTGGTGCGTCTCGAGCAGTCGAGTCTGGTCTCGAAGACGGCCAGCGGCAATCGCAGCTACTACCAGATCATCACCACCCATCCGGCGTTCTCCGGCCTTAGAGGAGTGCTTGCCGACACGGCGGCGGAGGGGCTCGCGGGTCTGGTGCCGGCGTCTGAGCGTGACGACGGCAGCGCGGTCCAGGGCGATGCCGATGTCGGGGCGGCTGCTATCAAGTCTCTGCCTCATGTCCTGAGCGTCGATCGCAAGGCTGTCGCGCGCTTCTGCCGCCGCTGGAAGATCGTCGAGCTCGGTCTGTTTGGCTCCGTGCTGCGCGAGGATTTCGGGGCCGAGAGTGACGTTGACGTGCTCGTGACGTTCTCGCCGGAGGCGCGTTGGACGCTGTTCGACTACTCGGACATGCAGGGCGATGCGGCCGCCCTGTTCGGGCGCAAGGTCGACCTGGTGAACCGCAGCGCGCTGGAGAGAAGCGACAATCCAATCCGCCGGCGCGCGATTCTCGACAGCGTCCAACTCCTGTACGCGGCCTGACGCGCATGCGAGCCGGCGAGCGCGATCGCGCCCACGTGGTCGACATGATCCACGCGGCGGGCCGCGCGCTCGTGTTCCTGGGAGACCGCAACGCAGCAGGGCTCGAGGCCGACGCTGTTCTGTTGGCGGCGATCGAGCACGAGCTTATCGTTCTCGGTGAGGCTGCACGGCGCATCTCTGGCGGCTTTCGGCAGCGTCACGAGAGCATCCCTTGGGGCAGGATCGCGGGCATGCGGAATGTGCTCGTCCACGAGTACGGCGACGTCGATGTCGGCGAGGTGTGGCGTACGGTGGCGAAGGGACTGCCGGAGCTACTCGATCAGCTCGAGTCTCTCTGATCTGTCGTGCCGACTTGGCAGGGTGCGTAGAGTCGCCGGCGCACGTCTGCTAGACTCACCCGGTCAACAGCCCCCGCATCGTACGTGGGCGCGAAGCGAAAGGACCGGCAGATGCCCCTCCACGTCACCCTCCCCGACGGATCCCCGCTCGAACTGCCCGATGGCGCGACGGCGCTCGACGCCGCCCAGGCGATTGGGCCGCGACTGGCGAAAGCCGCGATCGCGGCCTCGATCGTGCTGGTGGGCGGGGGAGAGGGCGCGGCCGGCGAAGCCGGGCCGCGCCCCGTCGATCTCAGCCACGAGCTGCACGACGGCGACGGGGTCGCCATCATCACGCTCAAGGATGACGACCCCGTCGCGGTCGACATCCTCCGCCACTCTGCCGCTCACGTGCTCGCGCAGGCGGTCCTGCGCCTGTGGCCGGGCACCGCGTACGCGATCGGGCCGACGATCGAGAACGGCTTCTATTACGACTTCCGCTTCGCCGAGCCGATCTCCGACGCCGACTTCGCGCGCATCGAAGAGGAGATGGCGAAGATCGTCGCCGAAGACCTGCCGGTGGCGCGCCGCGAAGTGTCGCGCGACGAGGCGCTCGAACTGTTCGGGGCTGCGCAGCAGCCCTTCAAGGTCGAGCTGATCGAGGATCTGGTCGCGGCAGCCGCAGGCGAAGGCCGCGAGGCGCCCACCATCAGCGTCTACACCCAGGGCGAGTTTACCGACCTCTGTCGCGGGCCGCACCTACCGTCGACCGAGCGCGTCGGCAAGGGCACCTTCAAGCTCACCAGCCTCGCCGGCGCCTACTGGCGCGGCGACGAGAAGAACCAGATGCTGACGCGCATCTATGGCTCCGCATTCGCGAGCAAGGATGCGCTGGCGGCGCATCTCGAGGCACTCGAGATGGCCCGCCAGCGCGACCACCGCCGCATCGGCCGCGACCTCGACCTGTTCAGCTTCCACGAGGAGGGCCCCGGCTTCCCCTTCTTCCATCCCAAGGGCATGCGCCTCTGGAACGCGATCATCGACTTCTGGCGCGCCGAGCACGTCAAGGCCGGCTACGAGGAGTTGCGCACGCCGCTCATCCTCCGCCGCGAGCTCTGGGAGCGCTCCGGCCACTGGGAGAACTACAAGGACTACATGTACTTCACCGAGATCGACGGACAGCCGTTCGCGGTCAAGCCGATGAACTGCCCCGGCGGCCTGCTCGTCTACAAGAGCCGCCGGCGCAGCTACCGTGACCTGCCGCTCAAGTTCGCCGAGCTCGGCGAGGTGCACCGTCACGAGCTCAGCGGCGTGCTCCACGGACTCTTCCGCGTGCGCTACTTCACCCAAGACGACGCCCACATCTACTGCACCCCCGAGCAGCTCAAGGACGAGGTCGCCGGGGTGGTGCGCTTCATGCATCACATCTACGCCGCGTTCGGATTCACCGACGTGCACATCGAGTTGAGCACGCGGCCGCCCAAGGCGATCGGCTCGGACGAGATGTGGGAGCTTGCCGAGAGCACGCTCGCCGCGGTGCTCGCCGACGAGAAGATCGACTACCAGCTCAACCCCGGCGACGGCGCCTTCTACGGCCCCAAGATCGACTTCCACATCCGCGACGTGATGGGGCGCACCTGGCAGTGCGGCACGATCCAGGTCGACTTCGCGATGCCGGAGCGGCTCGACATCACCTACACCGGGGCCGACAACGAAGAGCATCGGCCGGTGATGATCCACCGCGCCATGCTCGGCTCGATCGAGCGCTTCATGGGCATCCTGCTCGAGCACTACGGGGGGGCGCTGCCGACGTGGCTCGCGCCCGAGCAGGCGCTCGTCATCCCGGTGAGCGACCGGCATCAGGCGTACGCCGCCAAGGTGCGCGACGCGCTCTTCGCCTGCGGCCTGCGCGTCGCCCTCGACGACCGCGGCGAGTCGGTCGGCCGGCGCATCCGCGACGGCCAGTTGCAGAAAGTT
>DATCCQ010000009.1:0-4348 GCA_036511185.1 Gaiellaceae bacterium | reverse complement strand
CCCTGCCGTAATCGACGTTGTAGACGAGGCGCCCCTTCACCTTGCGCGCCAGCACCTCGGCCAGCGCGGCGTGGATCGGCACCGCGTGCTCGCCGTCCAGGTGCACGTCGTAGAGCGCCAGCTCGAGCGTGCGCGTGGCGGGCGAGAGGAAAGCGGCGATCTTGGTGGCGATACTGGTGGCGTCCTGGCCACCGTCGCGGAGCTCGGTTATATCGATCATGGGAACATCCTCGCAGCTCGGAGGTGGACGGGGCCGGAACAGTCGCCGAAGCTCACCTGGCCTAGGTTAGATGGTGTTCGGCGTCGGCCGGGAATTCCAGGTTTCGCGGGCGATCTTCCATTCGCCGTCGGCGTTGCGGCGCAGGATGTGCAGGCCCTTACCGTGTGAAACTTGCAACTGGCCGCCCTTCTTGGGTTCCAGGCGCCAGCTGTAGCTGAAGCGATGGAAGGCGAGACCGTCGCAGATCTCCGTCTCGTCGTGCCTGTAGCCGAGCCACTCGATCCGCCACCCGGCGAGGAATTCCCCTAGCCAGGCGTGCAGCTCTTCACCGCCTAGCGAGGGAAGGTCGGGCGGGAGGAACAGAGCGTCCTCGCTGAGTAGAGTCAACAAGCGGTCGATCTCGCCGTCGGCCGTCGATTCGACCTCGGCGTCGATAACGCTCTCTATTCGCTTCCGCTCCTGCTGGTCGTCGGCTCTATCGGCCACGGTGCCTCTCCTCTCGTGCCGCTCTGCTCGTCTCCCCCGAAGAGCGGGATTCTACGTTGCCCGGCGTGAAGCGTGGTCTTTTGAACCGGATTCCGCTGAGCCTGTGTCGCGCGAATCTAGATTCTCCGACCCTTGACTAAGATCGTTGTGAGAGATCGAGCCAGCCTATTCGAACTACGAGGTCGAAGCGGCTACCCTGAGCGGATGGACGCACTCGCCTCCTTCTCCGACAAGACGCGAGCCTGGTTCGAGCGCTCTTTTGCCGCCCCGACGCCCGCCCAGGAGCTCGGCTGGCCGGCGATCGCAAGCGGGAAGAGCGTGCTGATCCAGGCGCCGACCGGCTCGGGCAAGACGCTGGCAACCGCCACCGCATAGCCCCTAGCACGTACGAGGAGGCGCTCCCCTCTCCCGGCTCTCCGTTGCTTGTCGGCCCCGAGCTCTCATGATATCATTTCGATATCACAGGCCACGCCGGCGAAGCCGGCCCGAACGCGGAGGAGCCACCATGAGTAGTGAACGCCAAACCAAGATCTGGTCAGGGTGGCCGATGTTGACCGTAACGATCGCGCTGTACATCCTCGTCCCGGTGCTCTTCATCCTCTCGAATACCGAGGCGACGAAGAACGCGGCCGGTAATTCACACCCGGTGATGTGGATGATCTGGGCCGGCATCGGCTGTCTAGTGCTGGCGAGTTTGCTTGCCCGGGGCTTCTTCACCCTGCAGCCCAACGAGGCGCGCGTCCTGATCCTGTTCGGTCGCTACAAGGGGACGACGCGGCAGGTCGGCTTTCGCTGGGGCAACCCATTCTACAGCGGCGGCTCCGCCTCCACGGTCAGGGAGCGACTCGGGCTCAACCGCGGCGACACGGGCGGAACCCAGTCCGCACGGCGCCTGCCCCGCTACAAGATCTCGCTGCGCGCCCGCACCCTGAACGGCGACAAGCTGAAGGTGAACGACCGGGCGGGCAATCCCATCGACATCGCCGCGGTGGTGGTCTGGCACGTGCAGGACACCGCGCAGGCGATCTTCGACGTCGACGACTTCGAGGCCTACGTCGGCATGCAGAGCGAGACCTCGCTCAGGCATCTGGCCACTTCCTATGCGTACGACCACGGCGAGGGTGAGGAGACGACGATCACCCTGCGCGGCAACGTCGACGAGGTCTCGGCCGCGCTGAAGAAGGAGCTGGGAGAGCGCCTCGCCAAGGCCGGCGTCGCCGTCGACGAGGCTCGCCTGACGCACCTGGCCTACGCGCCTGAGATCGCGCAGGCGATGCTCCGTCGTCAGCAGGCCGAGGCGATCATCGCCGCTCGCCAGAAGATCGTGCAGGGCGCCGTGGGCATGGTCGACCAGGCGTTGCAGATGCTCAGCGAGAGGAAAGTGGTCGAGCTCGACGAGGAGCGCAAGGCGGCGATGGTCTCGAACCTGATGGTCGTGCTCTGCGGCGAGTCCCAGGTCAACCCGATCGTGAATACAGGGACGCTCTACCAGTGAGGACCGGCTGATGGCGCGCAAGCAGTTTCTGCTGCGCATCGATCCGGAGCTCTGGAACGACCTCGAGCGCTGGGCTGCCGACGACCTGCGCTCGGTCAACGCCCAGATCGAATGGCTGCTGCGCGAGACCGTGCGTAAGCGTAAGGCCCGAAAGGCGGAGTCGGCCAAAGGCGGCGACTCGAGTTAGCGGCGAGAGCGTCCCACGTACAAACGTTCGCTTCGACCCGTCGCGCTCGCTACGCTGACCTGATGGACGCCCTCGCATTCTTCTCCGACAAGACTCGAGCCTGGTTCGAGCGCTCCTTCGCCGCTCCGACGCCCGCGCAAAAGCTGGGCTGGCCGGCGATCGCAAGCGGCAAGAGCGTGCTGATCCAGGCGCCGACCGGTTCGGGTAAAACACTCGCCGCCTTCCTCTCGGGCATCGATCGGCTGAACGAGAGCCCGGGCGAGGGCTTGCGCCTGCTCTACATCTCGCCGCTCAAGGCGCTCAACTACGACGTCGAGCGCAACCTGCGCGGGCCGCTGGCGGGGCTCGGCTCGGAGCTGACCGTGGCCGTGCGCACCGGCGACACGCCGGCGAAAGAACGCGCGGCGATGCTGCGCCATCCGCCCGACATCCTGATCACCACGCCCGAGTCGCTCTATCTGCTTCTCACCTCGCGCGCCCGCGAGATGCTGAAGTCGCTCGAGACGGTGATTCTCGACGAGGTGCACGCCGTGGCCGGCACCAAGCGAGGCTCGCATCTGGCGCTCTCGCTGGAGCGGCTGGAACGCCTCGTCGACAGACCGATTCAGCGCATCGCGCTCTCGGCCACGCAGCGACCGCTGGAGGAGATCGGGCGCTTCGTCTCGGGCGGACGTCCGATCGAGATCGTGGACGCCGGTGTGCGTAAGGAGCTCGACCTGGCCGTACAGGTGCCGGTGCCCGACATGCGCGAGCTGGGCCAGACCGGCTCGATCTGGCCCTCGATCTATCCGGAGATCGTCGAGTTGGTGCGCGCACACCGCTCGACCATCGTCTTCGTCAACAACCGCCGGCTGTCCGAGCGCCTGGCGTTGCGCATCAACGAGGCGGCGGGCGAGGAGTTAGCGCGTGCCCACCACGGCTCGCTGGCCCGTGAGCAGCGCACCGAGATCGAGGAGGCGCTCAAGCGCGGCGACCTGCGCTGCCTGGTCGCCACTTCCTCGCTCGAGTTGGGCATCGATATGGGCGCGGTCGACCTCGTCATTCAAGTCGAGTCACCCAAGTCGGTGGCCCGCGGCCTGCAGCGGATCGGGCGGGCCGGTCACACGCTCGAGGCCACGGCCAAGGGCCGCATCTTCCCCAAGTTCCGCGGCGACCTGCTGGAGGTGGCCGTCGTGGCCCAGCGCATGCACGAAGGGCTGATCGAGGAGACGCGTATTCCCCGCCAGCCGCTCGACGTGCTCTGCCAGCAGATCGTCGCCATCTGCGCCGGGGAGGAGATCACCGTCTCCGAACTGCATGAGCTGGTCTGCCGCGCCTATCCCTTCTCCGATCTCTCCCGCACCCAGCTCGAGAACGTGCTCGACATGCTGGCCGGGCGCTACCCATCGGATGAGTTCGCCGAATTGCGCCCGCGCATCGTCTGGGACCGGACGGCCGGACTAGTCCGCGGCCGCCCCGGAGCGCAGCGCCTCGCCGTTACCAACGCCGGCACGATCCCCGACCGCGGTCTCTACGGAGTGCATCTAGTTGACGGTGGCGGCCGGGTGGGCGAGCTGGACGAGGAGATGGTCTACGAGGCCAGGCAGGGGCAGGTCTTCCTGCTCGGCGCTTCGAGCTGGCGGATCGAGCAGATCACCCGCGATCGGGTGCTCGTCTCGCCGGCGCCGGGCGTGCCGGGCGCGGTGCCGTTCTGGAAGGGCGAGGGAGTGGGCAGGCCGGTCGAGCTGGGCGAGGCGATCGGCGCGGTTTCGCGCGAGCTGGTGGCGCTGCCGAACGAGACAGCGCTCGAGCGGCTGCGCGGGGAGTACGCGCTCGACGAGCACGCAGCCGAGAATCTGCTCGCCTATTTGCACGACCAGGCCGAAGCGACAGGCGCGCTCCCGTCCGACAAGACGATCGTCGTCGAGCGCTTCCGCGACGAGATCGGCGACTGGCGCGTGGTCGTTCTGACGCCGTTCGG
>DATCCQ010000008.1:0-10944 GCA_036511185.1 Gaiellaceae bacterium | reverse complement strand
AGGGGACGTCGGTCGATGTGACCGTGTCGAGCTTGATCGTCCCAACCGGAGAGCTTGTGTTCCCGCTGTTCGTGGCGTAGAAGGTCACGGTCTGGCCCGTTGCGCTTGGATAGATCCCAGCGACGCCGGTCGCCGTTATTCCAATGGTGTTCGAGCCGGCGGCGGCGTTCGCTGTTGCAGCGCCCGTACCATTGCTCGTCCAGTACGCATAAGCAACGCCGCTAGCGAGAGCGAGCGCAACTGTAACGATCGCCGCAAGGACGACCCGCTTCTTACTGAGGTGCTTCTTCATTGGTGTTCTCTCCTTTTTGTGGAACCGGTTCTAGAAATCCGGGTAGTCGTTAGGTCGATTTCCTTCTGCGTTTGTCCGGAGCGGCCGAGACCGGCTCCCGGCGCTCTCGCGCAGGAAGAAAGACCTGGATGAGTACTTCGGGTAGTGCCGCATACGCGCTCCTAGGGTTTGCCGCTGCGCGTTATTCGGATTTTCGGCCCGATTTGGCGTAGGTTCATACCCCAATAGGGGGGTTGAGGCTTACCGGGGAAGAACCGCTCCTCGCTCCAGAACTGGCCTTGAGCTGCGCCGGCCTCTATCCTTGAGGCATGGCTTCATTCGCGCTCTCGGCAATCGGACGCGATCGGCCCGGAATCGTGGCCGAGGTGACCGGCACGCTGCTTCGTCACGGCGTCAACATGGCCGACTCGCAGATGGCCATCCTCGGCGGTCACTTCGCCATGATGATCGTGCTCATTACCTCGGCAGAGACCGACCTGGAAGGACTGCGCGCCGATCTCGATCGCTCGCGCGAGAAGCTCGATTTGGAGGCCCTCTCGCTCTCCGAGATCGACGATGCTCTGGCGCGGATCGACGAGCCTTCGCACGTGATCACGATCTACGGCGCCGATCACCCCGGGATAGTCAACGCCGTCGCTGCGGCGCTGGCAGAACGAGGCGTCAATATCACCGATCTCGACACGCACCTGGTGGGCGAGGTAACAGAGCCCGCCTACATGATGATTCTCGAGGTCAGCCTGCCCGACGGCCTTACCGGGCAGGGGCTGGAGTCCTATTTACATCAGGTCGCGCTCGAGCAGAAGCTCGAGCTGTCGGTTCGCTCGCTCGACCGGGTCGCCCTGTAACCGACGAAAGTCCGCCCTCCTGCGGAGGGCATGACGACTTTCATCGGCGGGTTGGTAAGCGATGAACCGCGCCTCCGGCGCGGGTTCCTCGCCTGCTTCTGATGGCGGAGCGAGCTTGCCGGTATTGTTTTGCGGGGTCCGACGTGGGCTGGGGACGAGCGTTTGCTGAGCCGCAACCGCGCATGTCGGCTGCGGCGGCTGTTGAGTTTCCGCTTGGGTTCCGGGGCTGGCTTGCTGGAAGCGGTATTGCCGCGACAGGTGGGCCATAAGGTAGAAACTCCTTACGGTGGCCATTCGCAAGGTTCTCCATCTCCCCGATCCCGCGCTCAAGCGCGTGGCTGCCGAGATCACGCCGCAGGAGTGGTCGCTGGTCGAGCGCGTCGCCGACGACCTGCTTGAGACGATGCACTCCTTTCCACGCTGCGTCGGTCTGGCGGCGCCCCAGATCGGCGAGTCGGTGCGCATGATCGTCGTTGACGTCTCGCTCCATCCCAAGGGCGACCCGAACGCCGAGGAGCTCCTGCTCATCAACCCGCGCGTGATTTCGGCCTCGGGCTCCGAGCTGGCCCGCGAGGGCTGCCTGAGCGTGCCGGAGTTCACAGCCGATGTTCGTCGCGCTACGGAGTGCGTGGTCGAAGCGCTGACCCGTGACGGAACGCCTCGGACTATTGCTGCAAGCGGCTTCGAGGCCCGTGCGCTCCAGCACGAGATCGATCACTTGGACGGTCTGCTCTTTCTCGACCGGGTGGAGTCGCTCTCACGCGACGTCTTCCGGCGCAAGAACTACGGCTAATCCAGCGATATCCAGCGAAAGTCCGCCTCCTGCGGAGGCATGACGACTTTCGCTGGATAGAAAACGAGACTGTTTCCCTACGCGGACGGTGCTCCTGCGGCAAACCGCTCTGCGACCTTGCCCCAGTCGACCACGTTCCACCAGGCGGCGACGTAATCGGGTCGCCGGTTTTGGTACTTGAGGTAGTACGCGTGCTCCCAGACATCGCAGGCCAGTAGGGGATTCATCCCAAGCGAGAGCGGCGAATCCTGGTTGACGGTTGACAGCAGTTCGAGGTTCGCGCCGTTGTGCACGAGCCAGCCCCAGCCCGAGCCGAAGTGATTGACCGAGACGTCGGCGAACTGCTGCTTGAAGACGTCGAAACTACCGAAAGTCTGCCCGATGGCGGCCGCGAGATCGCCGCTTGGCTCGCCGCCCTTAGCCGGTCCCATGCTCTCCCAGTAGAAGGTGTGGTTCGCAACTCCGCCGACGTGGTTTCGAATCGCCGTTCGCTTATCGAGCGGAACCTTGTCGAGACTGTGCAAGATCTGTTCTGGCGATGAATCCGCCCATCCAGTGCCGGCCAGCGCTGCGTTTGCCTTGTCGACGTAGGTCTGGTGGTGCTTATCGTGATGGAGATGCATCGTTTGCTCGTCGATGTGAGGCTCGAGCGCGGCGTAGTCGTAGGGAAGCGGCGGTAGCTCGAAAGGCATAGAAAAACTCCTCCCTCTTCGGAAACGGTTGCGGTGAGAGTACTGCCTCTTTCTCTACCCGGCAGGCGCCGCGCCTACACGTGTGGATCGTGGTGAGCGGGGCCCGACGCTGATTCGCGCAACACGAGCTCGACGGGGAGCAAAGAAACCGGCGGCGCCTGGTCGGGATGATCGATTAGATGAAGGATCGCCTCAACGACGGCCTCGGCCATCCTCTTCCGGTCTTGGCGAACGGTGGTCAAGGTCGGCGTGACTAGGGTGGCGTACTCGACATCGTCGAAGCCGACGACTGCGACATCCTCGGGGATGCTTAGGCCGGCCTCTTCGATCGCCGCCATCGCGCCAATCGCCATCACGTCGCTGCAACAGAAAACGGCATCCGGCGGCTCGGGCTGGGAGAGCATTCGCTTCATCTCTTCGCGAGCGGGCTCCGCGAGCCAGTTGGCGCCGGCGACGTACTCCTCGCGGTACTCGAGCCCGAGTCTATCGAGCTCGCTTCGATAGCCGAGGCGCCGGTCGACGGTCGCTCGCGATTCGGCTGGCCCACCGATAAAGGCGATGCGCCTGCATCCCGATTCGGCGAGGTGATGAACGGCCTGAGCTGCGCCGTCGATGTTGTTGGACATCACGAAGGCAACCCTGTCGCCGAGCAGATCGATACCAACCGTCACGCAGGGGAACCCCGCTACGGCTGACGAAACCGACGCTCGTTCGTCTTCGCGCAGCGCTAGGACGACGAGCCCCTGCACACCGAGCCGGCGGCATTGCTCGACGAACGACTGCTGGGGAGAACCGAGAACGGCGTCGAAACGCGGCAGAAGGAGCAGGTCGATCTCGTGCGCGTGAGCTTGCGCGCGGAAGGCGAGGAACAATCCGTCGATGTAAGTGCCGGGGATGCTCCGAGCGGGAGTAGCTCCGAGCAAGACGGCGATCAGACGCCTTCCTTCCACTCGACCGGTCGCGCGATCGCCGGGGGCTGGCAGGTCTACGGCTTGGCTCGGCGCGGAGCCACCACCTGAGCTGAATACCGAGAGTGCGGCCGCGATCGAGAGCCGCTGTCCCTGGCCGGGTTCGGCAGCCTGCTCCGACTCCTCGACCTCGGACGCCGTCGTCCGTGCCTGTTCTTCGCTCAGCTCGAGTGGGAGGCTGGATTCCCTCACCATCAACTCGACCGGGAGGATCGTGACGGGGAAGGGGGCGCTCGGATCTTCGAGCATCCGCAGCAGCGTCTCGATGGCAGCCGCTCCGAGCCCGACTCTGTCCTGGCGAACGCTGGTCAGCGAGGGTGTGATGAGACGCGCGAAATCCGCATCGTCGAAACCGACGACTGCGACGTCGCCCGGGATGCTCCGACCGCTCTCCTCGATTGCGAGCATCGTCCCCAGCGCCAGCTCGTCGCTGACGCAGAAGAACGCATCCGGCGGCTCGGGCAACTCGAGTAGTTCGCGGCCTTTCTCGTAGGCCGTTCGTGGCAGCCAATCCGTTTCGATCACGAGCTCGTCGCGCGATTCCAGCCCCAGCTCCGCGAGTGCGCTTTCGTAGCCGAGCCGGCGATTGCTCGAGGCGACCGAGCCGGCGATTCCCCCGACAAAAGCGATTCGCTTCTTCCCGGCGTCGCCCAGATGACGGACGGCCGCAACTGCTCCGCCGACGTTGTCGGAGGTGACGAAGCTTGCCTGAGGGTTGATCATATGAGTGTCGATCGCGAGGCAAGGCAGGCCGGAGGCGGTGATCTGCGCAAGCTCGGAATCATGGGGCTCGAACCCGGTCACGACGATACCGTTCACTCCGTGCCGCTGGCAGATCTCGGGATAGTGACTCGGGCGGCCCGCTTCCCGCTCGGACAGCTCGGTGAGTAGAAGAAGGTCGACGTCGCTCGCATAGGCGCGCGCTCGGATGCCCATGAAAACGTCGTCGAAGAACACGTGCCGCAGGCTATGCCCGCTAACCACGCCTAGCTGTCGCGGCTGGAAACTCATGGCGACGGCGAAGAGAAGTCGCCGTTCGCTTTGATTTGGGTGCGCCCGAGCCTGAGCTGTCGCGCGGGAGATCGTTGTTTCGTAATTCCGCTGCGATCTGACCAGCAGTTCGAGCACCGTCTGAGTTGTTTGTCGCTCCTCCGTTCCTCGCTCCAAACTTCGCGTGTTGGATACCGCGTTAGGACTTGAATATACGGCGGACAGCCGCTACCCAACAGCGCTCGATTCGCGCACGATCAGTTCGACCGGGATTACCGACACCTTAGGCGGTTCGTCCGGGTGATCGAGGAGGTTGAGCATCGCCGTGATCAGTCCCTCGGCCAGGGCATCCTGACTCTGACGTACGGTGGTCAGCGATGGCTTGACGAGACGGGCGTAGTCGATGTCGTCGAAGCCGACGACCGCGACATCCTCGGGAATGTTTAAGCCGGCCGCTTCGATCGCCGCCATCGCTCCAATCGCCATCACGTCGCTGCAACAGAAGACGGCATCCGGGGGTTCGGGCAGGGCCAGGAACTCCTGCGTCGCCGCGAAGGCCAGTTGGGGAAGCCAGCGCGCCATGGCGACGTAGCCCTCAGGGCAGGTCAAGCCCGAGCGCGCCAGCTCGCTCTGGTAGCCGAAGCGTCGATCGACGCTCGGCCGCTCTTCGCCCCGGCCACCGATAAAGGCGATTCTTCGGCAGCCCGTCTCGATGAGGTGGCGAGTCAGCTTGGAGCCGCCGTCGACGTTATCGGACATGACGAAGGCGATTCGATCGCTGAGCAGGTCGACGTCGAATGTGACGCAGGGAAAGTCGGAGTTGGCGAGCTCAAGCACAGGGGCCTCCTCGAGCGACAACGAGCCGACGATCATTCCGTCCGCTCGGTACTTCTCACAGAGCTCGAGAAATGGCGGTAGCGGCTCTCCCGGCGTCGTGCCCACATTCGTGATCATCAGAAGATCGATTCCTCGCGCGTAGGCGCGAGCGCGGAGCCCGTAGAAGAGCTCGTCGAAGAAGGCGTGGCGGAAGCTCTGATCCGGTGCGGTGTCGATCGCGAGCGCGATCAGGCGGCGCTTGTCGGGCCGCCATTCCTGTTGGCGCTGGCCAGTAGGGGCTGCTTCCGGAGCCCGCGAACCAGAGTCGCCGGTCTCGTCGAGCAGCCGGAAGAGAGCCGCGGGAGAGAGACGTGAAGCGGGCATTCCTATCACCGGTCCACTCACGACTTCGATGCGTTTGGATTGCGCGGGCGCAGCCTGCGAAGGAGCGCTTGCGCCGGGAGGCGCCTGCGCCACCGTTGACTCGCGCACGACCAGTTCGACGGGAAGAACTGACGTTGGCGGAGGGCTGTCCGGCGAGTCGAGCGTCCGCAGGATCGCTTCGACCGCTGCCGTTCCCAGCCCGACGAGGTTCTGGCGGACGCTGGTGATAGAGGGCATCGCGATCGAAGCGAGGTCGCTGTCGTCGAAGCCCGCCACGGCGACGTCTTCGGGAATTCGCAGCCCCGCCTCTTCGATCGCCAGCATGGCTCCGATCGCCATCACGTCACTGGCGCAGAAGATGGCGTCCGGCGGTTCCGGAAGCTCGAGCAACTGACGGGTCAGGTCGTGAGCGGGCTTATGCAACCAGCCGGCGCGCACCACGTACTCCTCGCGCAGTTCGAGATCAAACTCGCCCAGCGCACTCTCGTAGCCGAGACGACGGTCGATGTTCGTCGGCTCCGGGCCAAAGGCGCCGACATAGGCGATTTTCTTGCGGCCCAACTCGGCCAGATGCCGAACCGCCGCCGCGGCCCCGCTCACGTTGTCCGAGCTGATGAAACTGGCCCGCGGCCCAAAGAGTTGCGTGTCGATCGCAACCGTTGGGAATCCGGACGCGGCGAGCTCGGTCAGCTCCGGCTCGTTCGGGGGGAAGGCTGCGAGGACGATGCCCTCGGCCCCGTGATAGCGGCAGATATCGGCGTAGTGGCTTGCCTCGCCGCTGACGTGGGCCGACGCGCCGGTGAGCAGAAGGAGATCGACGTTACCGGCATCCGCCCGCATCCGAATCCCAAAAAGGACATCGTCGAAGAAGGCGTGCTGGCGCGTCTGCCCACCCTCGAGGCGCAGCATCCGTGGCTCGAGGTTCATCGCAACGCCGATCAGGCGCCGCCGACCCACGCGCATGTGGTGCTCTTCGGCCAGTGCGCTGGCCTGGGCGAAGGTCGCAAAGCTCTCCAGGTTGGCCGCGCCGAGCAGCTCATAGACCGCTCGCGGTGGCAACCGCTGACTTGATTCTCCCGGCATGGTCTAGAGGTCGGTTGTTTTGATTCCCAGTTGAGCAGTATCGCTGCGTTTTCGCTGCCGTGCGGGCTCGCTCCGCGCCCTGAGTTAGGGCCTATTCCGGTAGGCCCACACGACCGATGCGGCCGATTCGCGGCGCCAGGATCCACTCGATCCGCTCACCGCACTACCAGTGCGCTTGCGTGGCTCGTGCGGCCCCTGGCATCCACGCCTCGACTACCGCAGCCGCGCCTCCCTACCAGAATAAGCCCTTAACCGGCGGGCTATGCCGGAGTGGCATCGCCTTCTGGTGTGCCAGAGGTCGAGTCACGGATCATCAACTCCACCGGAAGTACGGCGGCTGGAGGCGGCGAGTCCGGTTGCTCGAGGATGCGTGTCATCACCTCGATTGCAGCAGCGCCGAGCCCGACCTTGTCCTGGCGGATCGTGGTCAGCGTGGGCGTGACGATGCGGGCCAGGTCGATGTCGTCAAAGCCCACGACCGCGACGTCGTCCGGGACGCGGGCGCCGATCGCGTCGAGCGTACTGAGAGCCGCGATCGCCATTACGTCGCTGGCGCAGAAGATCGCGTCGGGAGCCGGTTTCTGTGTCATCAGCTGATTGGTTTGCTCGCAGGCGGAGACGATGTCCCAGCCGGCGTTTCGAACGAAGTCCTCTTTTGGCTCCAGACCTAGTTTCTCGAGCGCCGATAGGTACCCAAGTCGCCTATTGGGACCGGTCATGGCGTCCTCGAAGCCGCCGATGAAGGCGATCCTTCGGCGGCCGATCTCGTATAGGTGCTCGACCGCCATGATCGCACCGGCCATGGTGTCCGAGGTGACGTAGCTCGCTCGGCGGCCGATCAGCTGCAGATCGACCGTCACGCAGGGGAACTCGGCCGCGAGGAGCTCGGCCAGCCCCGGCTCGTCGAACGAAAACGACAACCCGACGATGCCAACGAGCCCATAGCGCTTGCAGAGCTCGGTGTAGGGCGCCTTGTCTCCCCACTCCCAGCCGGGCATGGTGAAGTAGAGGATGTCGTAACCCGACGAGTAGGCGCGCTCCCTGATGCCGTAGAAGACGTCGTCGTAGAAGGGGTGGTGGAAGCTCTCAACGCGCCCGTAGCTCGTCACCAGTCCGATCGCCTGCCTGTCTGAGCGGTCGCGCATCGCCGGGCGCCGGCTGATGCGCCCTAGAGCCTCGGTACGCTCGCGCAGATCGATGCCCACGGCCCGGTTGGCGATCAGGGCCTCGACGATCTCCGAGCTGGAGCGCTTATCGCCGTGAGTATTCACGTTGCTGAGATCGGTCGCCTCGAAGCTGACTTGAGCTACCGCGAGCAGTCTGCCACTTCCTTCTATCTAGCTGCGTTCTATCTAGCTGTGTCGATGGCCGTTCGCAGCGACGACACGTAGCGGCGTAACTGCTCGGGACCGTTCTCGGCCACTTCGATCGCGCGCGAGCCGACGATCACGCCGTCGGCGATCTCGGCGGCGGCACGGGCCTGCTCGGGCGTCGAGATGCCGAAGCCGGCGTACAGCGGAAGTTCCGGCGGGGCTAGGCGGCGGGCGCGCTGGGCCAGTCCCGCAAGCGCCGAGGAGAGCTCCGTGCGCGCACCTGTGGTGCCGGTCACGGTAACCAGATAGAGCCAACCGTCGGTCGTCTCGGCCGCCAGCCGAATTCGCTCGTCGGTAGAGGTCGGGGCGACCAGCTGGATGCGCTTGAGCTCGGGATGCGAATCAACCGGAAGGTCGGGAACGAGGATGGCTCCGGCCCCCGCGGCGCGGGCGTCGGCGACGAAGCGCTCGTGGCCGTAGGCCTCGAGTAAAGCTGAATAGACGAAGGGAACAAGCGGCACCTGCACGAGCCCGCGAATCTCCGCCAGGCATTCCAGGCAGGCTTTCGTGCGCATCCCCTCGGCGAGCGCCCGCTCGGCGGCGTGCCGGATGACCGGTCCGTCGGCGAGCGGATCGGAGAAGGGAAAGCCAAGCTCGATCAGGTCGGCGCCGCCTTCCACGGCCGCTTGCACCAGCTCGGGCGTCTGCTGGCCGGACATCAGGAAAATGACCAGCTTCTTGCTCATGCCGGGCCCCCTTTCTTGCGCAGCTCGAGTTGCGCGAGCGCCTCGTCCAGATCCTTGTCGCCGCGGCCAGAGAGGCAGACGACGATCAGCGACTCGTCGATATCGAGCGCCCGGGCCAGAGCATGGGACGACTCGAGCGCCGGAATGATGCCCTCGGTCTTGGTCAGGCGCTCGAAGGCCGCGAGCGCCTCGTCGTCCGTGCAGGACAGGTACTTGACTCTGCCCGAATCACGCAGGGCTGCATGCTCCGGGCCGACGCCCGGATAGTCGAGCCCGGCCGAGATGGAATAGGCGTCGGCGATCTGGCCGTCCTCGTCGGCCAGCACGAGCGAGCGGGCGCCGTGCAAGACGGCGATGCGGCCCGAGCCGAGACTGGCCGCCCCGGCGGCCTCGACGCCGTACAACTTCACCTCGCCCGGCTCCGGGCCGACGTCGTCGAGAAAGCCGGCGAACATGCCGATCGAGTTCGAGCCGCCGCCGACGCAGGCGATGACGGCCTCGGGCAGGCGCCCCTCGCGCGCCAGTATCTGCTCTCTCGACTCGCGCCCAATCACCGCTTGCAGTTCGCGCACGATCTCGGGGTAGGGGTGAGGCCCGACGCAGGAACCGATCAGGTAGTGGGTCGTCTCGACGTTAGTGATCCAGTCGCGGATGGCCTCGCTGGTGGCCTCCTTGAGCGTTTGCGTGCCGATGTCGACCGGGCGCACCTCGGCGCCGAGCAGCTGCATGCGCTCGACGTTGGGCCGCTGGCGGCGCATGTCCTCGACGCCCATATAGACGACGCAGTCGAGCCCGAAGCGGGCGCAGACGGTGGCCGTGGCGACGCCGTGCTGCCCGGCGCCCGTCTCGGCGACGATTCGCTTCTTGCCCAGCCTGCGCGCCAGCACGATCTGGCCGAGCGCGTTGTTCAGCTTGTGCGCACCCGTGTGCATCAGATCCTCGCGCTTCAAGTAGATGCGCTTGCTCGGGCAGAAGCGCTCGGTCAGCGTGAGTGGCGTCGGTCGGCCGCCGTAGTTGGTCAGAAGATCGTTCAGCTCACGGGCGAAGGCCTCGTCGGCGAGAGCCGCGCGCCAGCCCGCTTCCAGCTCATCGAGCGCGGGAATCAACGTCTCGGGGACGTAGCGTCCGCCGTATCCGCCGTAGAGGCCGGGGCCTTCGGCTGGAGGCGTCTTCTTGGCTGGTGGCGATGGCAAGTTAAAGCTCCTTTCTTCGGTCTTCTATTGACACGCGCGGCGGGGTGGCGAGTCGAGCGGCCTGCACGAAGGCGCGCACCCGCTCGTGATCCTTGATGCCGACCGCCGCCTCGAGCCTCGAGCAGGCGTCCACCGCCCAGGGCTTGACGCGTTCGATCGCCACACCGACGTTCTCCGGGTCGAGCCCGCCGGCGAGCATCACTCTCTTCTCCCTGGCGATCACTGCCGCCTTGTCCAGGTGGCCCGCGTCCTCGCTCAGCCAGGGCAGGTCGAGTACTTCGGCGACTGGCTCGACGCCCAGGTAGAGGACGGCGTCACGGCTGCGGTGCCCGTTTTCGCGCTGGTAGAGCTGAATCAGGTCGGCCTTCGTCTCCTGCCGCTCACCGACTAGGACGGCCACCGAGAGCATCGTCTCGGGCACCTCGAGCACGCCCGGCGCCTGCCTGGGGCTCTCGGCGGCGAGAATGAAACCGGCCATATCGGCGCCCGCCTCCGCCGCGGCGTCCACATCTTCCTGGCGGGTGAGGCCGCAAACCTTGACCAGCGGGCGCGAGATCAACTCCTGCAGCTTGGCCGCCGGCTCGGGAGAGCGCATCAGCGCCGAGCCGACCAGCACGGCGCTTGCTCCAGCCAGCTCGGCCGCAGCGCCCTGGGCTCGCGACCAGATTCCGCTCTCGGCCACGATCACGCGACCCTGCGGGATGCCGGACACAAGCTCGAGCTGCCTACGGCGGTCGATCGCGAAAGAGACCAGGTCGCGGCAGTTGACACCGATCGGATCGGCGCCGAGCGCCAGTCCACGCTCCAGCTCCTCGGCGTTGTGAGCCTC
>DATCCQ010000007.1:0-6706 GCA_036511185.1 Gaiellaceae bacterium | reverse complement strand
TTGGTCCAGATCGTCGCTTCGGCGACGTGGTTGTCAGCGATCGAGGGGTTCTTCTCCAGGGAGAGCTCGAGCTCTACCTTGGTTGGATCGGCGAGATGTCGCTCGAGCTTGCCGAGCTTCTCCTCCGCGTAGCTGCGGATCGTTTCGTCCATCTCGACGTTCTTACCCCTGATCTGAAGCTGCATTAGGCGCTCCTTAGTCTCCGAGATGTGGCGGGCTCGTGACCCGTCCGATCCATGAGCAACAGCCTGCAGCTGCGACTGACGCCGCCTGCCTGCGTCCGGGATATGTATCTGGTCTTGGCTCGAAGCACTTGCCGCTAATCCGGACGGTTGCTCGTTCGTACCCCCACTCTACCCCCCTCTAGCGTTCTCGAACAGCCCTCGCAAGTGCAACTACCTCGACCCGGCGGCAACCGGCCCGACGCAGAGCGCTTGCGCAGACCGAGGAGGTAGCGCCGCTGGTGTATACGTCGTCGATCAGGCAGACGCGGGAAGGTGGGCTGGAGCCGCGCAGAGGCGCGAAGGCGGCGGCGACATTTCGGCTGCGCTCGCTTAGCGCAAGGCCGCGCTGGCGCCTCGGCGAGCCGACACGCTCGAGCAGTGGAACGAACGGCAGCTCCCAGATGCGCGCCAGCTCGAGCGCCAGCGAGCGGGCCGGATGGAAGCCGCGAGAGAGCGCGCGCTCGTGCTGTGCCGGTACGCAGGTGAGCGCGCTGGCCTGCGGGGGCGGAACGGCCTCGGCAACGATCTCGGCCAGTACGGTGGCCAGGCGCCTGAGACCGCGTTCCTTCCAGGCCCCCACCACTCTCGGGACGGCGCCCGCGTAGAGAAGTGCCGAACGCGCGCTACTGAAGGCGATTCGGCGGCCGGCGCATTCCAGGCAGCGGGCTACCGGCCAGGCGGTCGGCGCTCCGCAGCGCTCGCAGAGCGGGCCGCATAGACGTGGCAGGCGCTCGCGGCAGCGCTCGCAGAGCTCGCTTCCGGGCTCACCGCAGGCTGCACAACGCAAGGGAAGTAGAAGCTCGAACAGCGACACCCACCAACGCTAGAGCGCCGGGTGTGTCGTCTTCGTGTCTTTTCTGCGCCGGATTTGCCCGGGCGAGCGCCTACGTCTTCGCGCAGCCAGCGCCGAGTGAGCTGCGTTCCACGCTCTAGCCGATACGTCGGCGCAGCAGCCGATCGGCCTCACGCAGCTGCTCGGGACTACCTATGTCGAGCCAGGGCTCCTTGAAGACGAAGCCGTAGACCGGCTTGCGCGGGTAGAGCCAGGCGAGGAAGTTGCCGGGCTGGTCGGGTGAGAACCCTTCGTCGAGATAGCGCTCGATCAGCGGCGTATGCGCGCCCGAGTAGATGTAGGCGGCGGTAGCTATCAGGTCGCTCGCCGGGTGCTCGGGCTTCTCGACGAAATCCACTACACGCCCATCGGCGGAGAGCTCGACGACGCCGTAGGAGGAGATCCGCTGGACATCGTGGCAGTGCTGAACGGCCACGCAGCTCGAGCCTGCCTTGGAGCGCCAGAAGCGGATCATCGTCTCGAGCGAGAACTCGAAGAGGTTGTCGCCGGCCACGACGAGCAGATTCTTGCCGTGCAGGCGCGCCTGCTCGATTACGAAGTGAATGTCGGCGATCGCGCCCAGGCGCGTCGCGTTGGAGCGCGAGCCGTCGTCGTGCACGAGTGGTCTCAGGCGACCACGGCGAGCCTGCGCCCAGAGCTCAAAGTCGGCGGCGTAGCGCGCGTTCGAGACGACGTGCAGCTCGTTGACCGCATCAGCCTCGTCGATGCGGTCGCAGAGGTAGTCGATTATCGGCCGACCGGCGAGCCTGAGCAGCGGCTTGGCCGTATCGTCGGTCAGAGGCCGCAAGCGAGTTGCGTACCCGGCTGCCAGAACCAGCGCCTTCATCTCCCGGGGTCTTTCTCTCGATCTCGGCGCCGTCCTGCTTCGGCTTGCGTTTAAGTGCCTTCGTTCCAGCTCGAGAGGTAGCGCACCTGCTCCTCGGTCAGCACGTCGATCTCGACCTCCATGGTCGCCAGCTTGAGGCGCGCGATCTCCTCATCGATCGGCGCGGGCACGTCGTAGACCTTGTGCTCGAACTCGCCCTGATGCTGGATCGCGTACTCGGACGCGAGCGCCTGGTTGGCAAAGGACATGTCCATCACCATCGCCGGATGGCCCTCGGCGGCCGAGAGGTTGACCAGGCGCCCTTCCGCGAGCACGTAGACGCGGCGGCCGTCGGAGAGCTCGAACTCCTCGACGAACGTACGCACCTCGCGCGTGCTCTTGGCGCGCGCCCTGATCGACGGTATATCGACCTCGACGTTGAAGTGGCCGGTGTTGGCGAGGATGGCGCCGTCGCGCATGCGCTCGACGTGCTCGCCGGTGATGACACTCTTGTCGCCGGTCGCCGTGATGAATACCTGGCCCGTCTCGGCCGCGCGCTCCATGGTCATCACTTCGAAGCCGTCCATGGCGGCCTCCAGCGCTTTGAGCGGGTCGATCTCGGTGACGATCACGTGCGCGCCCATGCCCTTGGCGCGCATGGCGACTCCGCGCCCGCACCAGCCGTAGCCGGCCACAACCACCTTGCGCCCCGCAAGCAGGACGTTGGTGGCACGGATGACACCGTCCAGGGTCGACTGACCGGTGCCGTAGCGGTTATCGAACAGGTGCTTGGTGAGCGCTTCGTTGACGGCGATGATCGGATAGGCGAGCCGCCCCTCCTTTTCGAGCGCCTTCAGCCGAATCACTCCGGTCGTCGTCTCTTCGGTTCCGGCGATGACCTCCGAGAGCTGCTCGGGGCGCTTGCCGTGTAGGAAGCTGATCACGTCGGCGCCGTCGTCCATCGTCAGCTCGGGATGCGTATCGCAAGCGGCCTCGATGTGAGCGTAGTAAGTGTCGTTGTCCTCGCCCTTGATGGCGTAGGTCGAGATCTCATACTCGTCGACGAGCGCGGCGGCTACGTCGTCCTGCGTCGAGAGCGGATTGGAGGCGCAGAGCGCGACCGAGGCGCCGCCGGCCTTGAGCGTACTCATCAGGTTGGCGGTCTCGGAGGTGACGTGGAGGCAGGCGGCTATGCGCTTTCCTTCCAGCGGCCGCTCTTTCGCGAAGCGCTCGCGGATGGCCCGAAGCACGGGCATCTCCCGCTCGGCCCACTCGATCCTGCGAACACCCTCGGCGGCCTGCCCGAGATCCTTGACGTCATGGTCTACTTTCGTCAACTCGCTCCCCTTCCAACTTGTGATTGCGGCTCCTGGAGCCGTGTCGAACACGACACGATTCAGGGCGCTGAAGTGCCCTCTCGCCCGTAGAGATCTTCCAAGCGCACGACATCGTCGAGCTGCGGCGTCGAGACCTCGAACACGGTCGTGTCCTCGATCGCCGTCAAGCGGTGCACGGTTCCGGGCTTGAGGTGAAACGCGACGCCTGGACCGATTACCTCGCGGTTGGTCACCGCGCTGCCGGCCAGAGCAAGCTCGACCTCGGCCTTCCCGGACTGGAAGTACCAGGACTCGTCTTTCTGGTTATGGAACTGCAGGCTTGGCGCGTTACCGGCGCGGACAAAGAGAATCTTGCCCACGTACTGATCGGTCTTGGCCCAGATCTGCTCCCAGCCCCACGGCTTCTCGACTCGCTCTTGCTCGTAGGCGAAAGCGTCGAGACCTTCGAAGTTTGGCGAGGAGAGATTTGTCATATCAGCGCTCGTTTCCAGGTCGGCGGGTTCCGGGCGCGCCTATTTTAGAGCTTCCGCGAAAATGGGAGCGCGGACCGGGTCGCACGACGCCGCAGAACGCTCGCGCCTCGCCTCGAGCTCTCACTCGAAACAGCCGGGATGAGCCGCCAGATACTCATCGGCGGCGCGTAGCTGCTTGGGCGTGTTGACAGTCAGCCAGATTCCTTCGTGGCGGAAGGCAAACAAGCGCCCCTCGCGCGCCAGCTCCGGGAAGGTTGTTCGCTCGTGGTCGCCGCGCTCGGGGAAGCGCTCCAGCGCCTCGGGCTCGAGCACGTAGAGCCCCACGTTGACCCAGTTCGGCAGGCGCGGCGATTCCTCGCTGAAGCCCGCAACGAAGCCGTCTTCGCGCAGCTCGACGAGTCCGAAGGGCGAGACGAGCGGCGCCACGGTCACGGTTGCCGCCGCGCCAGAAGCGCTATGAGCCTGGTAGAGCTGCTTCAAGTCGACGTCGAGCAGTTCGTCGCCGTTCATGGCGAAGATCGCACTTCTTTCCTTCAGCTCCTTCGCCGCAAAACGAATGCCGCCGCCGCGACCGAGCGGCTCCGGCTCCTCAACGGGGACAATCTCCACGCCAAGGTCCTGGAGCGCCGAGGCGAACTCGCCCCCCCTCCCGGCCGCGCAGGCGAGTATCACGCGCTCGACACCGACCTCGCGCAAACGGGCGATCTGATGGGCAACGAGTGGCCGGCCGCAAACCTCTACCAGCGGCTTCGGTTTTCCCTTCGCCGCTTCGCCGAGGCGCTCGGCCTTGCCACCAGCGAGGATGATCGCTTCGCGGGGTGTCACTCCGCTTGTGGCTCGGAGATCTTGGTTTCGGCGGGGGTGGTGTTGCAGTGACCCGGTCGCCCGACACAGTCGTAGGCGAACCCGGCGGCGCTGACCTGAGCGGGATCGAGCAGGTTGCGGCCGTCGACGATGAGCGGGTTTCGCATGGCGCTACGCACTGTCTCGGAAGCGAGCTCTCGTAGCTCCTTCCACTCCGTGACGATAACGGCTGCGTCGGCGCCGGTGACGGCCTCGAGCACGCTGTCACAGATCTGCGCGCCGCGCAGATAGCTATCGCGCTCGGCCAGAGGATCCCAGGCCCTGACCTCGGCGCCCTCGGCGAGTAGGCGCGAGCCGAGCACGATCGAGGCGGCCTCACGCATGTCGTTGGTATCGGGCTTGAAGGTGAGACCGAGGATGGCGATCGACTTGCCGGCGAGCGTGCCGAGGTGCTTCTCGAGCTTGCCGATGACGCGCCTCTTTTGCAGTTCGTTCACCTCGATCACGCTCGAGAGAAGCTGGAAGTGGTAGCCGGAGTTACCGGCCAACTGCTTGAGCGCGGTCACGTCCTTGGGGAAGCAACTGCCGCCGTAGCCGATACCGGCGTGCAAGAAATGCGGCCCGATTCTACGGTCGAGGCCCATCCCCTCGGCGACTTGCTCGACGTCGGCGCCGGTCAGCTCGCAAACATTGGCGATCTCGTTGATGAAGCTGATGCGGGTGGCCAGGAAGGCGTTCGAGGCCAGCTTGATCATCTCGGCCGAGGGCACGTCGCAGTAGACGACGGGTGCGTCGATGCCGGCGTAGAGGGCGCCGACGCGCTTACCGTCGGCCGGATCGAAGGAGCCGACCACGATGCGATCGGGATGGATGAAGTCCTCGATCGCCCGGCCTTCGGCCAGGAACTCGGGGCTGGAGGCGTAACCGAGCTGAGCGAGCCCGCGGGCCTCGAGCGCTGAGCGTACCTTTTCGCCGGTGCCGGCCGGGACGGTGCTCTTCATGATTATGATCGCCCGCCGCTCGAGCGGCGGCAGCTCGTCGACGACCGCCCAGACGGCCGCGAGGTCGGCGTCGCCGGAGTAGGTCGGCGGCGTGCCGACGCAGATGAAGAAGAAGTCAGCTTCGTCGGTCACATCCGTGAGCTCGAGCGTGTAGCTCAGGCGCTCCTTGTTGCGCTCCAGCAACTCCGCCAAACCGGGCTCGAAGATGGGAACCTTGCCGGCCTTGAGCAGCTCAATCCGCTCGGGTACAACGTCGCGAACGATCACCCGATGGCCGAGATCGGCGAAGCAGGCCGCCGTGACCAGTCCCACCCAGCCGGCGCCGATGATGCCAATAGTCTCGTCGCTAGAACTCATGCGCGGCCAAGCTTACTCAAGAGCTAGCGCGCCCCGCACGACAAAACTGCTCAACCGCCGACGGCCCGTGGGCTAAGGGCCTATTCCGGTAGGGAGGCGCGGCTGAGGTGGTCGAGGCGTGGATGCCAGGGGCCGCACAAGCCGCGAAAGCGCACTGGTAGTGGGGTGAGTGGATCGGGTGGTTCCTGGCGCCGCGAATCGGCCGCATCGGTCGTGTGGGCCTACCGGAATAGGCCCTAACTGCCGATCCGGCCACCGGCCGGGTGCAGGCCCTTGGCGATGGCGATCATCGTCTCGTTCGAGAGGTAGTTGTCGAGCGTGTTGGTCACCCAGTAACTGGCGCCGTTCTCGCGCAGGACGACCATGTGCAGCTGTCCGCTCTCGTAGTAGAAGTCAAACGTACGCCCGCCCTTGACAGCCGTGTTGTGCGCCTCGGCCAGTATCGGCGCCTCCGCGAAGGCGGTCTCCTCGATCGACCAGTAACCGACCAGAACGCCGGGCAGCTTGAAGGTCAGGCGAAGCGCCGTCTGCTTGGCGGCGACGCGATAGACACGAACCGACGATTCGGAGGCCAGAGAGGAGTAGCTCGCCAGGGTGGACGGTACTTCAAGCCGGAAGGGGAAGCGCGGTTGCAGGCCGCGTAGCGTGGCGGAGGTCAATCCGGGGTTGGTCGTGACCCTAGGTGCCTGAACGGTCGGCAGTTGGATCTTGGGGGTGATCGGCGGCAGCGTGCCGTCGAAGGTCTGACCGATCGCGGCGACCACCATGGCGCCGTTCGCCAGCGCCGCGACGCTGGGCACCATTGACCGTACGCTTCCGGCGTCGAAGAACGTCAACAGCTTCTCCGCCGCC
>DATCCQ010000006.1:0-8133 GCA_036511185.1 Gaiellaceae bacterium | reverse complement strand
GGCTCGGCCCGGGCGCAAGCTGGTTATCTCGGGAGACTCTGCGCCCTCACGCGCCGTGGTCGAAGCATCCTCCGATGCCGATTTGCTTATCCACGAGGCCACCTTCTGCGAGGAGGAGCGTGATCGCGCCGAGGAAACCCGCCACTCGACGGCGGCGCAGGCGGCGCAGGTCGCGCTTGCCGCCCGCGTCAAGATGCTGGCGCTGACCCACGTTTCGACCCGTTACTTCGGGCCCGAGGTGCGGCGAGAAGCGCGCGAACTCTTCGCGGAGACGGTGGTGCCAAGGGACTTCGATATCATCGATCTACCCTTGCAAGAGCGAGGTGAGCCTCGCTGGATCAAGGGCGGAGCGCTTCCCACCGATGGGAGCGAAACTGGGGCAGAGCCGGCCGTTCGCGCTGCCGGGGGCGAGGAGACGAGCGAATGACGAAATTGGTGCAGGTCGCTGTTGCCGCTAACGCCGCCGAGGTGGAAGCGATCGAGTCGATCCTCCAGGCGGCCGATATCGAGTACGAGCTCGAGTGTGCTGTCGAGACTGATCCCAACAGCAACGAAGACGCTCCGCAAAAAGTGCTGGTGCCCGAAGGTCGTATGGAGGACGCGCTGGAGGCGATCGAGGCCATGAGCGAGCCCGACGACCTGGTCTCGGACGCCTGACCAGGCAGGGCTGATCTAGCTTTCGATCCGGCGCACGGGAGGCGCCGCTAGCATCGCGGCATGCGCTGGAACTTAAGTGTCGCGGCCCTCGCCAGCTCCTGGGGCTTCATCTGGATCATTGCCGACCACCTCTCTCTTGGGGCGCTGACGATCGTCTTCTGGCGCATCGGCCTGAGCGTGCTCGTGTGCGGCCTGGGCGTCGTGGTCTGTGGCAGAACGGATTTACTGCGGATCGGCAAGACGTGGCGCTGGACGCTGGTGCTAGGGCCTGGGCTGGCATTGCTCTGGTTCTGCACCGTAGAGGCGATGAAGCTCTCCTCGGTCGCCGTTGCGGTTCTTGCCACTTACACCACGCCGGTCTTCCTGGCGCTGTTCGCCCCGCTCTTTCTGCCTGAGCGCCTCAGCCGCGCCGTTCTGCTTGCCTTGCCGATCGCGATCGGGGGCCTCATTCTGATCGCGTTTGCGAGTAATGGGGGCGGGCATGTCAGACCGCTTGCGATAGCCATCGGCGTTTCCGGCGCTCTGGTGCAGACGGTTCTCGTGATTATCCAGAAGCACGTCATCAGCAACGTCAATCCGGTCGGGTTTTCCTTCTGGATCGACATCTTCGCTCTGATCGCGCTCGTACCCGTGCTGCCTTTCGCCGGTCGCGTGCTTCCAAGCGCCGGCGAGCTTGGCTATCTGGCGATCCTCGGTGTCGTCTTCACGCTCCTCTCGGGCTTCGCCTGGTTGCTGCTGCTGCGTCACGTCACGGCTCAGGCGATGGGCTTCTTCTCCTATATCGAGCCCGTCTCGGCCTCGCTCCTAGCCTGGCTCCTACTGGGGCAGAGGCTCGGGCCCGCCATCGCCGTCGGCGGAGCACTGGTGCTGGTTGCGGGATTGATCGTGATCCTCAAGGAGCCTGGCGAGAGCGCCATTCCAGAGGTAGCAGGGCTGCCTCAGAGCGCTGGGCAGGCATCTGCGTAGGGGCGCTGGGAGGGCCTCTTTGCCCGACACCGGCGCTTGAGGAGGCCTCCCTGTGTAGTGCGCTATCGTTTTCGGCGCGCGGACGTAGCTCAGCTGGCAGAGCATCGGCTTCCCAAGCCGAGGGTCGCGGGTTCGATCCCCGTCGTCCGCTTGAAGGGAGTGTTTCGGCAAGAGTTCTGCAATAGGGCCGGGATTTTTCCCGGACCCCCATTAGTGTGCCCTACCTTGAAGAGATGAATATCCCTAAACACGAGAATGAGATCGCGCTCCACTTCCGCTCGATGCAGCTAGAAGATCTGGCTTTGATGCACGAATGGCTTCAGCGCCCTCACCTCCGTCGGTGGTGGGGCAAACGGGAGACGTACGAGGAGGTCGCCGAGCACTACCTGCCGGCAATCCGGGGATCGGAGCCTACCGATCTCTACTTCGCCCTGCTCAACGATCAACCCATCGGCTTCATCCAAAGCTACCTAGTCGCCGACTACCCAGACGATGCCCGAATCGTGGGAGCTGACAAGGGTGCTGCCGGAGTGGACCTCTTCATCGCCGACCCAAGCCTGACCGGGCAAGGAGTCGGGAGTGAGATGCTTCGCCGGTTCGTCTCGGAGATCGTCTTTGCCCGGCCAATTACGGACCACTGTATTGCCGTCCCCACTGTCGATAACAGTGCGTCTGTTCGCGCCTTTCAGAAGGCGGGCTTTCGCGTCGTCAAGGAGTTTCTCGATCCCCGCGACGGCAAGATGCGCTCGCTCGTGCGTCTCGACCGTGTGCAGAGCTGAACCCTCTAGTAGTCCCTCATCTGAGGGACGATTCTCGCGTACAGAATCGGGCAAGGCACGCGTACAAAACCTTCCGAGAACGGCCCTCTAGCCCGCACCAATTGGTATTCCAGAACTCTCCCTTGAAGCCGATCAGCGCGGGCGGTGAGTGTCCGACTCGGTGTGCTACCCGCACGGCTGACGAGTCGATCGAACGAAACCGTTTTATCCAGAAATCGGTCATCGCGAACGAATAGCGCTTCCGCTATAAATGCGCATTGGTTACCGAGAAAACGCGCAATATGCGGATAAAACGTGGATCTTGGGCGATGTCTAGAGAATCGGGCCCGAGCTATAATTCTGAAAGAAACCTTAATTCCGTTGGGGGAGTCCTCTATGCCGCTAGTGGACGGCGGATCTGATCGCAAGGTTGACTACATCTGCGCAGGGTGTGGCTATGGCGTGGCTCTTTCCGCGCCGCCGCCCACTTGCCCCATGTGCCACGGAAGCGAGTGGGACCGGCCGCTCTGGCGCCCGTTCACTTCGCTTGACGAGTTCCGGGCGCGATTCGAGGCGCCGGAGGAGTTGGAGTCCTTCGCTCCGCCGGAGGAGTTGGAGTCCTTCGCTCCGCCGGTCGCCGTGCTGAGCGCTTAGGAAGGTGCTTCCGAGTAAGCCGAGGCTGCGTCTCAACAGACGCGGCTCTCGGCTGAGTGCAGCAGGTGTTCGTTAGCGAACTAGGCGGCCGCGCCGCTTGGCGCTGCCACCCTGCGAGGAAGCGAGCGGAACCGAAGCGCCGAGTGAAGAGCTTCCATCGGCCTTCAGTTCTATCCCTTCAGGTCCTGCCTCGACGAGCGTGCCGCTCGCCCCGAACGCGATCTGCACCGGCTCGTCTGCCCAGATCAGCGTTCTCTCGATCTCGGCCCGCACGCGTACACGCGTGCCCCGGAAGCGCACCGTCAGCTCGAGCGCCTTCCAGTGCTCGGGAACATGGGGATCGACCGCAAGGACCTCACCGCGCGGGCGCAGACCGGCGAATCCATATGCCAGCGCCTGCCAGACGCCGCCCATGGTCGCCGTGTGTAAGCCGCAGCTGCTGGTTTTATTGCGGTCCTCGAGGTCGAAGTTAGCGGCCATGCGCAGGTACAGCTCGGCTTCTTCGAGCTGGTTGTTGCGGGCCAGCAGAAGCGAGTAGGCGGCCGGAGAGAGCGAGCTGCCGTGCGAGGTACGCGGCTCGTAGTAGGCGAGATTCGGCGCCAGCGAGTGCTCGGCCATCTCATCGGGAACGAGGTGATAGAGCAAGACGACATCGGCTTGCTTGACGATCTGCGAATTACGAAGCCGCTCCAAGGGGAGGTGCACCTCGCCGGCGAAGGGGCGCTCGCTCAGTTCGGCGGCGATGATCGGCTCGAGCTTGTTGAAGCCCGCGAACTCCTCATAGATCCCGGTCTCGGTGTTGTAGCCGGAGTTCAGGCGGTCGGCGAGCTGAAGCCAGCGCTCGACCTCGCTCTCCTCGATATCGGCCCGCGGCCTGTCTTCCAGCGAGCGTGCGGCGCGGCGCAACGTCCAGCGCGCCATCACGTTCGTGAAGCAGGAGTCGTCTACCGGTTCGTGGTACTCGTCGGGCCCGATCACGGTGTAGATGTGCCCGGTTCCGTTTGCGTCGGTGCGGATTCTCGAGGCCCAGTAACGCGCGGCCTCGACGAAGATCAACTGCGCATCGGCGGCGAAGGCCTCGTCGCCGGACCAGGCCAAGTAGCAGTCGGCGGACCAGGCCACGTCGGCGGTGATGTGCTCCTCGATGCGGCCGGTGCGGATGGCCATGATCTCTCCGCTGGGCAGGCGGCCAGAACGTGGCGTGACGTCGAGCCCGGAGCGCGTCGACTCCCAGGGGAAGCGCGCTCCTGCCCGTCCGCTGGCCTGGGCCGCGGCCCGCGCCGGCTCTAGGCGGTTGAGCCGGTAGCGGAGAATCGCGCGCGCCGAGGCCGGGTGGGTGGCGGCGAAGAACGGGAGCGTGAAGACGTCCGTATCCCAGAAGATGTGACCGTGATACCTGGAGCCCGAGAGGGCGCCGGCGCCGACCGCCGCTTCGCCGCTGTCGGCGGCGGCGGAGATCAGCTGGAAGAGCGAGTAGCGCACGCCGAGTTGCAGCATCGGGTCGCCTTCGATCACGATATTTGCGTCGAGCCAGCGCTCGCCCCATCGCTCTCGGTGCTCACAGTAGAGACGCTCGAAGCCGGCCTCATCTACCGCCCGCAACGAAGTCAACGATTCCAGCTCGCCGCCACCGTAGGAGACGACTCGCTCGAGCAGGCCCTGCTCTCGCTTCTCGGCGGCCGCCGCCACAACTCGCTCGACGTTGACCGACTCGCCGATCGTCACATCGCCCAGGCGGTGGAAGCTCGTATCGGTTCCTTTTTGCTCGGGGGCGGCGAGTGGGGCGGAGGAGGTAAGCATCTGCTCCGGCCCGAGTGCGCGCAGGCAGGTTGTCCCCGGTCGGGCGAGAGAGCTGAAGAGAAGGGCGCTAAGCCGCGAGCCGTCGTCACTTAAGAGCTCGTGGCGGAGTGTCCCGGTGCGCAGATCGAGCACCCGGCGGACGCGCTCAGCGGCGGCGCCTTCGATCTTGTTCCAGATCGGCGCCGCCAGCAGTTCCTCCTCGGAGCCGCGCCCTGCATAGCGACCGCCCGCGAGTACCGCCGGGCCGTTGGGCGATCCGGTGAGTAACGTGCCGCGAGTACCGATCCGGCCGTCCGATAGCGTCAACAGAGTTTCTCGCACGATCTCGTCGACTCGGCTGTGCCTGTCGATGACGACCTGCCAGCCCTGTTCCTCGACAGGCGCCGGCAGCTCGCCCTCGCGGCGCCGGCGCAGTTGGTCGGCGAGGATGTCCGCGAACAGCTTGGGCCCGCCGCCGAGATCGAGCACGCCTTCCGGCGTTCCCTCCGGCTCCGGCCCGACCGAGAAGCAGACGGCGCCGGCTGCCTCCGGCACGAGCATCAGAGAGTCTGAGCCCGGACAGTTGCCGAGCGGGCCGAACTCGTCGCCGCCGATCAGAACCTGCTCGGGTCGAATACCGCGACGCGCGAGCCAAGAGATTACGTAACTCGCCGAATGGGTCTTGTCGGTGAGCCCGATCTCGGCGAACTTGGCGTCGGAGGTAACGCGCGGATCTGCGAGCCCGGTTTCCAGCCCGCAGCCGCGCACTATTTCGACGGCTTCGGGTAGTCCCGCGATACCGGCCTCAGCCAACCGCGCCTCGACCGCCTTGAGCAGCTTGGGCAGCTCGGCCTTTGGCGGATCAGCCCATTCCGGAAGCGGGATAAGGTCGATCTTGCGTCGGTTGAGCCGGTTGGCGATGACCGATACGGTGAGCCCTTTCTTGCCCAGGCGCTCGGTGGCGAGCTCGGCTGAGCGATCGAGCATCTCGTCCTCCTCGGCGCTGGCGACGCGGCGCTCGAGCAAGACCGGCCCGGCGGTGGTCAGCTCATACACCTCTGAGCCGCGGTTACAGCCGACGATGATTCGCCCCGGGCCTTTCGGGCGCAGTGCAAGCTGTCCGTCGACGTTGCCGATGTTCGTGCCGGTGATGACCGCCAGGTCGAAGCCGGCTTCAAGCAACGCGCCAAAGAGCTCGCGCAGTTGGCTTGCGTCGGCCTTGCGATCGGTGACCGCGGTGCCGTCCCAATCGAACACGGCAGCCTCGAAACGGCGGTCGAGCGCGCGGACCGAGCCGTCCCCGCGTGCGAGCTTGGAGCCCTCGCGGCCGCGCTTCGAGCGGTGCTCGAGGCGCCCTTTCAAATCCCGTGCCGCAGCTGCCGCCTTCACTCCGGAATTATCGGCAGGTCGCTTCGCGCTGTGAACGCTTCGGGAAGGTTTGCGGGCCATGCGACTTCACCCGTCTCGAGACGACGGGCTCCTGACCTGGTTAGTCTGGAGAGCAGGGCGGATAGACCCGCGTAGCGAGCGTCTAGCTGCGAATCCGCCAGCGGCGTAGGCCGCCACCGTCGCTACGTATCTTCTCCGCACATCAACCCTTCTGGCTCGAGTAGCCAACAGTTACCCAGTAGCGAGCCTGCCGCAACGCCCGCGGGATGCTACAGGTGCGCTGCTCGGGCCCGCAAGTGTGCGAGAACTATTCGCTCCAGGCGGTCTTGATGCGAGCGTGAGTTGTCTGCAGGTGCTCGGGGATCACCCTCACATCAGCCAGGACGGGCATGAAGTTCGTGTCGCCCTGCCAACGCGGAACAACGTGCTCGTGCACGTGATCGACGACCCCGGCGCCGGCGTTGCGCCCGAGGTTCCAGCCGATGTTGAATCCGTCGGGCTGGAAGAGGGCGCTCAGTACCTCCAGGGCACGCACGCTCAGGGAGTGGATCTCGGCGGCTTCTTGCGCGCTCAGCTCGCCCAAGTCGCCGACGTGTCGGATGGGGGCGACCAGCAGATGACCCGAGGAGTAGGGAAAGCGATTGAGCATTACCAGCGCGCTCTCACTGCGATGAACAACCAGCGAGTCGGCATCGTCGGGCGCGGCGGCCGCGTGGCAGAAGATGCAGCCCGTTTGCTCGTTTGCGCTCGAGACGTACTCGAGTCGCCAGGGTGCCCAGAGCGGATCGGTCATTGCGCTTCTTGTATCAGAGCGGGCGGGCTCGCCGTCAAGGTTCGTCGGCCAGGGGCTCGCTATCTTCTTCGTCTTCTTCGGGCTCGCGCGTGTCGAGGCGACTCTCGAAGGCTGCACGAAGACGCTCGCCGGAGACGCTGGTCTCGTAACGGGCACGTCTCGGCTCGACCTTGACGATACGTACTTCGTCGCCGCGGCTCCCGTGGCAGCGGGCGTAGGCCTCTGCTTCGCTGAGAGGCTTGAAATCTTTTTTATGGCTACGCCGCAGTAGAGACACAGACAATCCCTAGCACCGCTCGAGCGTGATAGCAACTGCCACTCGCGTGTCGTCGTAAATCGGCCTGCCCAGCCCGGAAAAAAGAACAAGGGAAGCGAAGCGCCGCCTGCTTCGCTTCCCTACCTTGGGAGATGTGCCGCCGTCGCGATTTATCGAGCATCGCGCCGGAATACTTCTGCAGCAATCCCTACCGTATGGGGATCGATACTCGAAGTATCTTCCCATAAAGATATAGGAAGTTCTATCCCTCAGATGCGCTTGATTCCGCTCCTTGACGACAACGGCTGCAAGCTCGGCGCATCGCCCTACTGTGCGAGATCACTAAACTGAGCCGCGAGCGCCTGTAGCTCAGGGGATAGAGCGCGCGCCTCCGGAGCGCGAGGTCGCAGGTTCGATTCCTGCCAGGCGCGCTTCTCAGGGCGCTGGAACGACGCTGAGCTGCAGGATGCTGCGGATGCTTCGCTTGTCCGTACGCGAGTACTGTCCTGCGCTCAGCATCCTTCGCCTCCTTCGTCAGCGCCGCCCCAGCACCCTGAGAAGGCAGCGTTTTCCGCCGAAAGTCCGCCTCCCGTTGGGAGGCATGACGACTTTCGGCGGTGAAAGACATAAGGAACCCGGGGGATGGCGCCCGTTAGCCGCGCCCGCCATGTCGGTCGCGGCGGAGTACGTAACGAGTACTGTCGCGTGCAATTCGCGTTCGTCGCTAATAAACTCGCGTCGTGCTCGTTTTCTCGCTCGTCGCCGGTCTCGCGTTCGGGGCGATCTCGGCGGGATCGATGATCAAGATCGCGGCGCCTTCGCCGCGAGAGAAGCGAGAAGCGATGGCGGCGGCTTTCCTCGAGCGCTTCTTCACCGGGTTC
>DATCCQ010000005.1:0-3010 GCA_036511185.1 Gaiellaceae bacterium | reverse complement strand
AATTCTCGGCGTCGGGGCGCCGGTAGCTAATTCGCCGGCGGCTTCTTGTGCGAGGCGTCGGTGAACTCCTCGAACTCGCCGCGGACGAGGTACGCGGCCTGCTCGCCGATGTCCACCGTGTGGTCGCCGATTCGCTCCAGGCAACGTGAGACGAGGATCATCCGCATCGCCCATTCTCGCTGAGACTCCTCCGGGCCGAGCGCGATGAGACGATCGATCAGCTTTCGGTTGGCTCGATCGATCGGTCTGTCCATTTCGATCAGCGCCTGCTTGTCTGTGAAGTCGCGGCTGGAGAAGTACTCGAGCCCGGTAGAGAGCATCTCGCGGCAACGCTCGCCCATCTCTTCCAGCGCTTCCAGCACGCCCGCATCTCTGGGCAGGCCGTGTGCCAGCTTGGTCAGCTTGGCGACCGTCACGCAGTAGTCGGCGACCCGCTCCAGGTGGAGGTTGATGTAGAGAATCGCCAGTACCAGTCGCAACTCGCTGGCAACAGGCGTCTGGCGCGCGAGCAGCGAGGGGATCCTCTGCTCGATCGATAGATAGTGGCGATCGATCTCGTCGTCGAAGGCGATCAGCTCGTCGGCCAGCTCGAGGTCGTCGCGCGCGAGAACATTGAGCGCACCGCGGATAGCTCGGTCGACGAGCTTTCCTTCCTCTTGAAGCGAACCCTCGAGCTCTTCCAGCTCGCCTGAATACAGTTCTCTCATCCGAACCGCCCCGTTACGTAGCCCTCCGTACGTTTGTCGGAGGGGTTGGTGAATATCTTCTCTGTCTCGTCGTACTCGACCAGAACTCCGTAGCGGTTTCCGTCCGACTTGACCTCGAGCCCGAAGAACGCGGTCAGGTCGGCTACGCGCGCCGCCTGCTGCATGTTATGCGTGACAATTACGAGCGTGTAATCGCGCTTGAGCTCGTGCATCAAATCCTCGATCGCCGAGGTGGAGATCGGATCCAGTGCCGAAGCCGGCTCGTCGAACAGGATGACCTCGGGCTCGACGGCGATGGCCCGTGCGATACAGAGCCGCTGCTGCTGACCCCCGGAGAGACCGAGCGCACTGTCTTTGAGCCGATCCTTGACCTCGTCCCAGAGCGCGGCCCTGCGTAGAGCCTTCTCGACGCGCTCGCTGAGATCCTTCTTCATGCCGAGGATTCGCATTCCGTAGGCGACGTTGTCGTAGATCGAACTGTGAAACGGGTTCGGTTTCTGGAATACCATGCCGACTCGCCGTCGCACCTCAACGGCATCCACTCCGGGCCCGTACAGGTCAATGTCGCGGTAGCGCAACTCGCCCCTGATGCTCGCCGTCGGAATCAGATCGTTCATGCGGTTCAGCGTTCGCAGGAACGTACTCTTTCCGCAACCCGAGGGGCCGATAAGCGCCGTTATCAAACGCTGGTAGATATCTATGTTGACGCCGGCGATTGCGAGCTGATCGCCGTAGAGGACGGCTAGGTCGCGCGCCTCGAAAACGGCCTCGCGCTCGTTGGCCGTGGGCAGACTGCTCTTGTCTGCTACTTCGATCTTCGTCTTGATCGCCTCCACGCTTCTATCCTCCAAGCTTTTTTCGGTAACGGGCAAGGGTGAGCTTCGCAGCCAGGCTCGTAAAGAGAACGAAGCACATCAGCGTAAATGCGGCCGCCCAGGCCTTCGATTGGTAGGCAGGGTCGGCCTGCTCGGAGTACGAGAAGATCACGAGCGTCAGAGACTGGAGCGGATGGAACGGGTTAGCGTCAGCGGTACTGCTCGTACCCAGAGACGTGAGGAAGAGAAGCGGTGCCGTCTCTCCGGCCACGCGCGCGATCGCGAGCGTCGTACCGGTGAAGATGCCTCCCAACGCCGACGGAATGACCACTTGGACCGTCGTGCGCCAGCGGCTGACACCGAGCGCGAGACTGGCTTCTCGCTGCGAGGAAGGGACGAGCAGAAGTACTTCTTCTGTCGCCCGGGCAATCAGCGGCAGCATGATGATCGCCAGCGCGATCGACCCGGCAAACGCACTCTGTCCGTGCGCGGCGACGAGGATCGTGAAGACGAAAATCCCCACCACAATCGTAGGAATCCCGTTTGAGATGTCCAGCGCCATACGGCCGACGCGCGCCAGCCGAGGAGGCGCCAGCTCGCTGATGTAGATAGCAATCAGCACACCCAGTGGTAGCGCGATCAGAGTCGCTATGCCGACCAGCATGGCGCTGCCAACGATGGCGAAGAGTACGCCGCCGCCCTTAGGGTTGAATCCCTGAGCCTGGTTCTGAGTGAAGAAGGCGAGATTGAGCGATCCGGCGCCGCGGCTGCCAACCGAAATCACGACGATAGCGAGCACCGCCACAGCGAGCAGCGCGGCTCCGACGGCCAAAGCGCCCATGCCCTTGTTGACGAGCTGGCGCCGCCGGAGACGGCCGGTCGCTTTGAGGGAGAAGGCGGGCTCGCCCATCAGTCGGCGCTCAGTCCTTGGGCTTCAAGCGCCCTGTCGAGAGCAATCCGGCGACGACGAGGGCGCCGGTCAATTGGTTTGATCAGCAGCTGGGCGCCGATATTCACGGCGAGCGAGATCACCAGCAGGATCGTCGCTAGATAGACGAGCGACGAGACCTGCAAGTTCGTCGAGGCTCCCTGGTACTGCCCCGCGATGCGGCTGGCGAGCGTATCGCTGTGTCCGAACAGCGACAGGTGGATTCCGATCTGCGAGCCGATCACCAGGGTGACCGCGATGGCCTCGCCCACGGCGCGACCAAGGCCGAGCACGACGGCTGCGAGAATTCCCGGCCGAGCGGCCGGAAGCAAGACGCCGCACACCATCTCCCAGCGCGTCGCGCCTAGCGCGAGCGCGCCCTCGCGAAGCTCCACCGGTACGGTCGTGAAGAGCTCGCGGGTTACGCTGGCGATGATCGGCACGACCATGATCGTCAGGATCAGAACAGCCGTCAGGATGCCGGTGGGTGAAGGCGGCCCGCGGAAGAAGGGAAGGAATCCAAGTGTCGAGTTCAGGAACGGCTCGAGCTGGTTCTGTAC
>DATCCQ010000004.1:0-7636 GCA_036511185.1 Gaiellaceae bacterium | reverse complement strand
TCCATCGCCGGCTACGCGGGCGGCTTCATCGACACGCTCATCATGCGCTGCATGGACATCATGCTCTCGATCCCGGGCCTACTGATGGCGATCGGGGTCGTGGCGATGCTGGGCAGGGGCCTCTGGCAGATCATGGTCGCGGTGGGGGTAACGAACGTGCCGATCTTCGCCCGCCTGTTGCGCGGATCGGTGCTCGTGCAGCGCGACCAGGACTTCGTCCTCGCCGCCCGAGCCGTAGGCGTCAGGCGGCGAGGCATCCTCTTTTCGCACATCCTGCCGAACGCGATCTCACCGGTGATCGTGCAGGGCACGCTGGCGATGGCGACGGCGATCATCGACGTCGCCGGGCTGGGCTTCCTCGGGCTGGGGCCGGCGGATGTTGCGACGCCGGAGTGGGGGTCGATGCTGACCCAGGTGAACGAGTACCTGCAGAGCGCGCCGGTGCTGGCGATCGCGCCGGGGGTGGCAATCGTCCTTTCGGTGCTTGGCTTCAACCTGATCGGCGACGGACTGCGCGAGGCCCTCGACCCGAAGCTGCGTGGCCGTGTCTGAAAGGGACAAAACCCCGATCCTCGAAGTCGAGGGGCTGCGGGTCGAGTTTTGGACCTCGCGCGGCACGATCTACGCCGTCAACGACATCTCCTTCAAGGTCGCGCCGGGGGAGACGATGGGCATCGTCGGCGAGTCCGGCTGCGGCAAGAGCGTGACCGCACTGGCGCTGCTCGGGATCTTGCCGCGCGCGGGCCGGGTGGTCGCCGGCAGCGCGCGCTTCGGCGGACGCGATCTCTTCAAGCTCTCGGACCGAGAGCTGCGCCGGATCCGCGGCAAGGAGATCGCAATGATCTTCCAGGACCCGATGACCAGCCTGAACCCGGTGCTGACGATCGAGCGGCAGATCGTCGAGCCGCTGGAGACGCATTTCGGGATCAGTCGCAAGGAAGCCAAGCGGCGAACGGTCGAGCTGCTCGAGCAGGTCGGCATCCCCGGCGCCAAGGCGCGCGCCCGCGACTATCCGCATCAGTTCTCGGGCGGCATGCGCCAGCGCGCGATGATCGCCATGGCGCTGGCCTGCGAGCCGAAGATCTTGATCGCCGACGAGCCGACGACGGCGCTTGACGTCACGATCCAGGCGCAGATCCTCGACGTGCTGCGCAAGCTGGTCGCCGAGCGCGGCACGGCGCTGATCCTGATCACGCACGATCTGGGCGTGGTGGCGGGGATGTGCTCTGGGATAGACGTGATGTACGGCGGCATGTTCATGGAGCGGGGCACGGCCGAGCACATCTTCAAGCGGCCGCGCCATCCCTACACGCTTGGTTTGCTAGAGAGCGTGCCGCGGCTCGATTACACGAGCCGGGTGAAGCTGCGGCCGATCATGGGCGCCCCGCGCGACATGCTGAGCTTCCCGAGCGCCTGCCCGTTTCAGCCGCGCTGCCGCTTCGAGGTCGAGCAATCACGTAATGAGGTTCCGCACCTCGTCGAGGTCGAGCCCGGCCATTGGGTCGCCTGCTTCAACCCCGTGCCGGCGGATGAATGGCAGCGCACTCGAAAGGAAGAGGCGGGATGAGCGCCGAGGCCAAAGGAAACGGCAGCGGCAACGGCAGCGAAAAGCTCAACCTGGTCGAGGTCGAGCGGCTCAAGGTCTACTTCCCGATCAAGAGCGGGATCGTGCTCGACCGCCACGTGGGCGACATCAAAGCGGTCGACGACGTCTCGTTTGAGATCCGCCACGGCGAGACGCTGGGGCTGGTGGGCGAGTCGGGCTGCGGCAAGTCGACCGTGGGGCGAACGCTGCTTCGGCTCTACGAGCCGACTGCCGGCAAGATCATCTTCGACGGCCAGGACATCGGCGAGCTCGGCGCCGAGGAGCTGCGCGTGCTCCGCCGCCGCATGCAGATCGTCTTCCAGGATCCGTTCGCCTCGCTCAACCCGCGCCACAGCGTCTCGCGTATCATCGGCGAGCCCTTGCGCGCGCACCGCCTGGCGAGTCGCCGTGGGGCGGCACGCCGAGCTGCCGAGCTGCTCGATATCGTCGGCCTGCCCCGCGATGCGGCCAGTCGCTACCCGCACGAGTTCTCCGGCGGGCAGCGCCAGCGGATCGGGCTGGCCCGGGCACTCGCCCTGCAGCCCGACTTCATCGTTGCCGACGAGCCGGTGTCGGCGCTCGACGTCTCGATCCAGGCCCAGATCATCAACCTGCTCGAGGAGCTGCAGCAGGAGTTTTCGCTGACTTACCTCTTCATCGCGCACGATCTGGCGGTCGTGCGGCACATCTCCGATCGCATCGCGGTCATGTACCTGGGCTCGATCGTCGAGATCTCGCCGGCCGCCGAGCTCTATGCGAACCCGCTCCATCCCTACACGATCTCGCTGCTCTCGGCGGTGCCGATTCCCGACCCCGAGGTCGAGCGGGCGCGTAAGCCGCTGCTACTCGCCGGCGACATCCCGAGCCCGGCCAACCCGCCGCCTGCCTGTCGCTTCCACACCCGCTGCCCGTTCGTGCAGGAGACGCGCTGCCGCGAGGATGAGCCGCCTCTTCGTGAGCTGGAGCCCGGGCACCTCGTGACCTGTCACTGGGCCGAGCAGATCAAGGCCGGTGAGATCAAAGCGCACGAGATCGAGGCCCTGTTCGTGGAGGCCGAGAGCGCGACGCGCGCCTGGGAGCCGCCGCCGGTCTAGCGAGCGGCTAACTCGCGGGACGATAACGAGCGGGGTTGCGGCCTATTATCTGTTCGACGAGACGGCGACGCGAACGTGCGCCGCACGGGAAAGTAGCCGCCGGAGGGAGTGCCGATGGCCCAATCGCAGCCAGAAAAACTCCAGACAATGCGCTGCCGCGCCTGTCAGAGCCTGATCAAGCCCGACAAAACGCTGGCGACGGAGCTAGGCCGGCGCCGGGCGGTTGCTTCGCGCGACGACTGCATCTACCGCTGCTCCTGCGGCGTTTCCTACACGAACGCGAAAAAAGAGGCCGAGCGGATCATGATCACGGCCAGCCCCGAGCTGAACGTGCCCAAGCAGGTGCGCCCCGGGCTCGCCGAGGCGCTCGGCCGCTCACTCAATCGCCGCAACCGGCGCCGCAAGCAGCTGAAATTCTGCTTCGAGGACTCCGACGACGCCGTCACCTGGACGGTCATTCGCGGCCTCGAAGAGCAGGGGCGCCTGGACGCGCTGGTCGCGCCGCAGCACCCGCCCGGCGAGCCGGCCCTGCTTTTCTGGGGCGCTCCGGTAAGCGGCGCCCGCAGCCCCGAGGTCGCCTCGGCGCTGGCTGAGGTTTGCCGCTCGCTGGGCGAGCCGGCCGGTACCTACAGCGAGCCCGATGTAGTTGTCGTCTGGTCAGAGCTGGTTGTCCTCGTCGAGGCCAAGTTCCAGAGCGGCAACGCGATCCGCCCCAACCACCCCAGTTATCCGCGCTACCTCGATCGCCCCGAGCTATTCGGAGTCTTCCCCGAGACGGCCGCAGCCGCCGGCTACTACGAGCTGACCCGAAGCTGGCGCATCGGCACTACGCTGGCCGAGGCGCTCCGGATTCCCAACTTCCTGCTCGTCAACCTCGGCCCGCCGGACAAGATGGAAGTAGAGGCGGAGGCCTTCTCGAGCCAGCTCGCCCGCTCGGAATCACGCGACTTCGTGTTCTGGAGCTGGACAGACATACTCGAGGCCGCGGCGCCGGTTGAGGCGTGGCTCGATCGCTATGCGTCTGATCGGCACCGGTTGTTGTACTGGCGCTGAGCGGCACGTTCTCGAGAGAAAGGTGCGCGAGCGCAGTATCGGTGCTTAAGAGTGGGGAAACACTCTCGCGATCCGCCGTGCCTGGACTGAGTAGATGAATGGACCGGATCCGATACACGCTGCCTCGATTCGCTCGGCGTTATCGAGAAAGCGCTGTATCTGCTCGGCGGCTTTCAGATTGCCACTCGATAGGAGGAAAGCTCAGATGTCTGATGATCTGCGGGTTGAAAACGCTACATACTGCGTAACGTAATTACGACAACCTGCGGAATGGAAATGCTACGATCAGCCCAATGGCAGTGACGTCTGGATATCGCGCGCGGGTCGTTGATGAGGAGCTCACGAGCCGGCTCGCTGCAACCGGCGCCGTAGCGATCGAGGGGCCTAAGGCATGTGGCAAGACGGCGACCGCACGCCAGCTCGCGGCAAGCGAGGTGCTTCTCGACATCGACATGAATGCTCGGGAAGCCGCTGCTGTTGTCCCGAGTGTTGTGCTCGATGGTCCCATGCCACGGCTGATCGATGAGTGGCAACTGGCACCTGAGATCTGGAACCAAGTGCGTCGCGCCGTTGAGAACCGTCGCACGCCGGGGCAGTTCATCCTCACCGGATCGGCAGTACCACCTGATGACATCACGAGGCACTCGGGAGCGGGACGGATCACGAGGTTGCAGATGCGGCCCATGAGTCTCTTCGAGCTTGGTGTGAGCAACGGTAACGTCTCGCTTGCGGAGATTCTGGCCGGCGGGTCCGTCAGCGGCGCAGACCCAGGGGTACCGGTAGAGAGGCTCTCGGAGGAGATAGCCGTCGGAGGCTGGCCCGGAAACCTGGGCCTCTCGCGCGATAGGGCACAGCGTGCCGTCCGTGACTATCTGGGCGAGATCGCCCGTGTCGACATCGCTCGCGTTGACGGAACACGACGCGACCCCGTGCGGGTGCAGCGGCTCCTTCGCAGCCTCGCTCGCAACGTCGCGACCTACGCGGCGATCACGACACTCGCCGCCGACACGGGCGGCGCCGATGGGCCGCTCGATCGCGACACCGTGAGTGACTACCTCAGCACACTGAAGCGTCTAATGATCGTCGAGGGCCAGCCGGCCTGGACTCCGCACCTCAGATCTCGCTACGTACTGCGCGAGGCGGAGAAGCGCCACTTCGTCGATCCTTCCCTCGCCGTTGCCGCGATGCGGTCTTCTCCGGAGCGGATTCTTCGCGACCTGAGCCTTTTCGGCTTTTTGTTCGAATCGATGGTCGTCCGCGATCTCCGCGTCTACGCGCAGGCCAACGACGCCGCCGTATTTCAATACCGAGACAGCAGCGATCTCGAGATCGACGCAATCGTCGAGACCACCGATGGGCGTTGGGCCGCCTTCGAGATCAAGCTCGGAGGGAGCCCGGTCGATGACGGAGCTTCCAGTCTCCAGAAGTTCATCAAGCGGATCGATACCGCGAAGTGTGGCGAGCCCGCTGCTCTCGGAGTGATCGTCGGCACCGGCTTTGCCTACACCAGGCAAGACGGAATTGCGGTGATCCCTATCACAACGCTCAGACCTTGACACGACGGCAGTCGTTCCTCCGTCGTACGACCATCGAGAAGCTCGCCGCCGTGCTCGGAAAGCGCATCGAGTGGCGAATCACCAACGCGCAGGCCGGGAAGTAGTCGGCTTCGTAACGCCGGTTCGCTCAGCCCATCTCTCAATATCGGGCGAGAGACAGGGGCTAGCGCTCAGGAAACGCCTGCGCCAGCGCTTGCGCGACCGGATGGACGAGGAGGGGCTCTTCGGACTCATCGCTGTCGATCGCCTTGATCAGCTCTCGTGGCCAAACGACGCGTACCGAACCGAAACGGAGCGGCCTGGCGAGTAGTTCCCAATCGGCCTCGACGAAGCAGAGGAATCCCTGCACGGGCAGGTGCCCGTATTTATGCGAGTCAAGGACCTTGCGAACCCGCGCCAGCTGCGGCAATAGATCCTCGACGAGCTTCGTCTTGTCCCGTCCGCCGACGAAAAGGTGCGACTCGCGCGCGAAGAGCGGCCCGACCTTTCGCGACTCGACCCTCTTACCCTTGTAGCGCTTGGCGTCGATGACGTAGACGCCGCTCGAGGCGACGACGATGTGATCGATGTTGGCGCGACTGCTTGGGATCGCGCGGTCGTGCAAGACGATGAAGTCGTGGCCGGCGCGCTCGTTCAGACGGCGTGCGGCAGATTGCTCGCCTTTCTCGCCCTGTGCCCACTCCCTGGTCGATTGCGGGTCTTCGCGAAGCGCGTTCACGACGGGAGCAGGCTTTCCGCGCTTCTTTCGGGTTTTCGCCCCCGCCGCATCGTGGCGACGCTCGAACGCGCGTCCGCTGGAGTCGCCGGCAATACCAAGAACAGGCCCGGTAAGGTCATCGTTGGGAAACGTCGTCTGAGGCGCGGAGCGATTGCAGTCGCGGCAGGTAGCGGTTTCCTTTTCACTGTCCCAGAACGCGCGCGAGCCCGCCGGGAGCGGCGAGCCGCAGATAGAGCATTGCGAGTTTTCCGAGAGGACGATCAGCTCCACGGCGGCCATCATCGCACAGGTGTATGCGGCTTCCCAGGCTAAGCCTCGCCGCTGTCCGACCGTCCTCTCTGGAATGCTGGGCGGCGGCGGACGAACGGCCGGGGCGACGGAAAGCGCGGGACAAGTGAAGCGATGACGGTTACGCAGATCGAGCTGGGCGGCATCACGGCCGAGCTGACTCGCAAGGAGATCAAGAACATTCGCCTGAGCGTCAATCCGCCGGCCGGCGCCGTGCGCATCTCGGCGCCGCGGCGGATGAGCCTCGACCAGATCTACGCCTTCGCCGGCTCCAAGCTCGGCTGGATCGAGAAGCAGCAGACCAGGCTGCGAGAGCAGGAGCGAGCGACACCTCGCGACTACGTAAGCGGCGAGAGTCACTACGTCTGGGGCCGGCCGCTAACGCTCGAGGTCGCCTACGCAAAGCGGGTGCCGTCCGTCGAGCCGATCCCGAGCGGGCTGCTGCTGACCGTGCGCCCGGGAGCGGACGCCGCCAGGAGACAGGCGGTCGTGGAGGCCTGGTACCGCGCGGAGCTGGAGCGAGCCGCGGCGCCGCTCGTCGCGCGCTGGGAGCCGGTGCTGGGCGTCGAGCTGCAGCGGCTCTATGTGCAGCGGATGAAGACGAGGTGGGGGACCTGCAATCCGGTCGCTCGGACGATCCGGCTGAACAGCGAGCTGGCGAAACGGGCGCCGGAGTACCTGGAGTACGTGGTTGTGCATGAGCTGGCGCACTTCTTCGAGGCCTCACATGGGGTGAGGTTCCGGGCGCTGATGGATCGGTTCTTGCCGGATTGGCGGGAGTTGCGGGCGGGGTTGAAGCGGTTTCCGTAGTGGTCGTCAGCGGAGCTCGCTACGACACGGTGTCGGCGTAACGGGCGAGGATCACGGTGATCGAAGAGGGGGTCCTTGCCGCTGTCTCAAGGCTCACGACGCGCTGAGTGCCTCCTTCACAAGACGGTCCGCCTCGACGTTCAACTCCCTTGGTACCCAGCTGATGCGAATGCTCGCGAACTGCGCCACGAGCTCCTGCGCGACCTCGTGCAGCTCCCTGAGATGTGGCTGCCTTACCGCGGAGACGCCGTTCATCTGATCTACCACGAGTTCCGAGTCCATGTAGACGCGAATCCGCTCGATCCCGCGATCACGCGCTAGCTTCAATCCTGCGATCAACGCTCGGTACTCTGCCACGTTGTGGGTAGCCGGACCGATCGCCTCCGAAATTTCAGCGACGGTGGTGAGGCGGCGCGTTCGCAGCAGGGCACCAATCGCTGCGATGCCCAAAGGATCCCCGAAGCGACGCCCATAGTAGGTGCCGCCGCCCCCGTCAGTGTTGAGGAGGTAGCAGCCGCGCTTCAGCTCAACG
>DATCCQ010000003.1:0-15874 GCA_036511185.1 Gaiellaceae bacterium | reverse complement strand
GATGAAGAGCGGTATCACCTGACCGCGGACGCACAGGCGCGGTTCGGGGCTGCTTTGAGTTGTGAGCGCGCCGAGAACGCATGGAGCGCGCTCGCAGAAGGCCGTCAGCCGTAGGGCAGGCTATGTCAAGCAGGCCGTCCTGAAGCCGCTAGCCCTCGTCCAGCGCGACCTATCACCGGCTGATCGCTATCGCTTGAACGAGTGGGCGAAGGCCGCCGCGATCGTCTACTTAATAGACGCCTGGGTTTCTGAGCGTGGTTTGCTCGACGAGAAGGGCCGTCCGCCGGGATTCATGCCCGCCTATCTCGCAGCGCGGAACAGCGCGGCTCGTCTCTACTCGCGCCTGGAGCCGCACTTACTCAAGGCAGCCGCAGAGAAGGAAGGCAAGGGCGGCAAGCTCGCCGACGTGCTCGGCGAGTATCGGAAGGGAGAGGCGAAGCATGACCACTAGAGCCCCAACATTCCTTGAGGCGATCGACAATCCCGCTCTGCTCGGCGCCGGGTTCAAGCCACACTCGGATAAGCAGCGGGAACTCTGCGCCGCGATCGGGCGCTCGCAAACGGTCGTCGCCGATGCAGGCGGCCGGTTTGGGAAGAGTCGCGCGGGTTCGGCTGGCGCGCTCTGGAATTTGCTTTGCATCCCCGAACTCGATGCGATGGTTAATCCCGGCGAGAAGCGCTACGCCGTTTGCATCGCGAACAGTCAGAAGCAAGCGGGGATCTTCCGAGACCACGCGCTCTCGATCGTGTCGGCCTCGCCAGCACTTCGCGGCGAGCTGGCGAACTGCTTCGCGAGATGCGCGAGAACACCGAGAGGAGACGAATGAGGCAGACGGAACTACGTCCCGTGGAGTACGAGATCACCTGGGGCGGCGACCCTGAGGACGCCATCGTCACCACCTGGGGCACGACGGAAATCGAGGGACTCGATGCCTGGGTGCAGGAAGGACTCTCGGATTCGCGCTACCGGCCCGGAATGCACGTCATCATCGACAATCGTCGGCTCAACTGGGGCGGCTTCTCGCCCATGGACGTGCACAAGCGGGTCGAGCTCTTCGCCAGGGACGCGGCCCGCTTAGATAGTGCTCGCGCCGCCGTCGTGATGGGAACGCCGGTCGATTACGGGGTAGCGAGGATGGAGCAGGCCTACGTCGATCTGGAGCCCGAGCTGAAGATCGAGATCAGAATCTTCTTCTCGATCGACGAAGCGCGCGAATGGCTGCGCTCGCTACCGGAGCACGAGCCGGGCTCCGCCTCCGCTTGACTCCCGCCCGAAACGCGCTGCGAGCGAGGGTGCAGGCGAGCCGCTGCTGGGCGCTTCCGCACAACCCCGTGACGAATCTCAGATCGTATGATCAGGTCGTCATGAACGCACTGGCCGATGAAAGGGGAGGGGCATGAGCTTCGTCAGGAAGGACACTCAGCAGAAGTTCCCGTTTTCGTACGACGATGTCTTCAGTGGCATCTTGTCGGTCTCGCCGACGATCGGCTTCAAAGTGAAGTCCGAAGATAGGGTCATCGGGCGTATCACAGCGAAAACGGATGCATCCACCTTCTCTTGGGGGGAGAACCTCACGTTCGTGGTCGAAAAAATCGACGACCTTACCACCCAAGTCTCCATGACATCAGCGTTGAAGGTGGGCGCGAATTTCGCAGGTGCACATCGCCACGTTAAGAACTTCGAGAAGCTGTTCGAGGCTTTGAGTGCACACCTGCAAGCGTCTTCGAGATAGATCTCGTAGTCCGGTACTTTGAACTCCTCGGGCGGCTCGCCAGTGAGCACGCTACGCGACCGAGACCTGCTCCGCTAGATGGCTCTTACGGACATGGCTAGAAGGACGGCTAGCGGTTAGGCCTCCATAGCCGCTAGAGGTCGCCCTACCCTTCTGGCCGAGGGGGTGCAACGGGAGGGTGAACGGCGAGAGTTTCCGACGTAACCGCGCTTCCGGCGGCAGGCGGGCCGGGCATCGGAGAGCCATCCGAAAACGAGCGGGCCTCTAGTGTCATCGTGCGTGGCGGTTTCGCGGGCTCTTCGAAGTTCTCGCAGGCCCACTTGACTAGCTCGCCATTCCACGTCTGCCTCAAGTAGGCGAGCACCTCTTCCCAGGCTTCGCCGACGAGTTGATCGGCGGGAGCCGTATCGTCCGGGCTCGCTTCCCGCCAGTCCGGCGTTTTCGAGATCGCTTCGAATCTTGGAAAGCAGACCGCGTTCGTGAACCTCCCGTCCGGTAGTTCGAACCTGCCGTCGTAAGCCATCCGAAGACCTCCGTGCAGGAGGGCGTTTCGATACCGGCGGAGAGATGCGAGCGGCCAATCGTTCTCGGACATCCAACGATTGCGGATGTCTTTCCCCGGTGTCTGATTCCAGACTTTCGCGGTCTCGGGCTCCCGCTCTATCAAGCAGCGGCCGAGCAGCTCGAAGGCGGTATCCGTCGCCGCGTAGAGTCGCGCTATCGATTCGATGAGCGAGTCGCGATCCCTAACTCGTCGGCGTCGGAGTTCGAAGACGCGCACTAGATGAAGCAGGGTCGTGTAGTGAAGCTGCCCGACGAGGACGTGCCAAATCGGCCGGTCGATCTTGTCGAGTTCCGTCTGCTCAAGAAAGCGGATGCTCGATTGCTCGCCCTCTTGCACGCGCTCCGTCAGCGCAACGACGAAGACCCGCCAGAGACTTTCGTACTGCTGGAACTCGTCGCGCACGAACATCGGCCAAGCCATCTGCTCGGTGTAGTCGCCGTCGGTTGCGAGTCTGAAGGATTCCATCGCGAGGAGTCTGGCGGAAGTGCCGGACACGTCCCAAGTGGAAGAATTGCGCGAACGCTTGCAGTAGCGCTTGCAGTTCAAGCCTCCGCCCTCTTCCGGCCGAAACGAAAAGCCCCGTTTCCGGGGCTTTCCTTAGAGCGGATGAAGGGATTCGAACCCTCGACCTTCTGCATGGCAAGCAGACGCTCTAGCCAACTGAGCTACATCCGCGTGGCGCCAAGTATAGCCCGGTGTGACGAGCCGCTAACGACTGTCCGCAGCGTCTAGAGCTTCGTTTACGAGCTGGTCGGCCAGCTTGTTGTGCTCGCGCCGTACGGCTCGGTATCTCACTTTTCCGATTCTGCGCGCGAGTCCGCTCGCTTGCTGGAAAAGAGACATCAAGCCCTTGTTCTTGACCCGGTAGTCGCCTGTCATCTGCCGCACCACCAACTCCGAGTCGGAGATCACTTCCAGCTCGGCGATACCAAGCTCTACCGCTTTCGCCAGCCCGGCAACCAGGCCGCTGTACTCGGCCACATTGTTGGTTGCGACACCGATCGCCTCGCCGCGCGCGTCAAGCACCGCGCCGGTCTCGTCCTCCAGCACGTAACCGTACGCGGCCGGGCCGGGATTACCCCGAGCGCCGCCGTCGGTAAACAGGCGCGCCTTCACTACCGCTCGGGCTCCAGCGGCTCGTAGATATCGAAGGCCGGCTCCTCGTAGGGATGCGACTCAACGAGCGCACGTATAACGTCGGCTTCTAGCTCGCGCGGATAAACGGTCTCCAGCCGGTACTCGGTAACACGCTGTTCCCGACCGACTTCACCAACGCTCGGCCGAGCGCCCTCACCGGCGAGGAAGGTGCCGGTGCCCGCCGTGTACCAGGCGCAACGCTCGTAGTTGCCGATGTGCCCCGCGCCCGCGGCAAAGAGCGCCTCGCTCAGGCTCTCCAGAGCCGACGCGGGAACGAAAACAACCAGCTTGCGCTTCACGCCGCGCACCTTACACGCGCCCCCAGCCGACTCTCCACTCAGAGCTCGGAACTGCGAGCTCTAGTGAGCGTTGATTTCGGGGAAGGTGCCTGGAATACGCGCCCGGCGCTTCTGCTGGGCCTCTTTCGCCTCGCCCTGCGTGGTATTCGCTTCCGAACCAACGCGCCGATCGACGATGACCTCGACGTTCGGATTGTCCTTGTAGTACTCGACCATCCTGTCGAAAAGATCGTCGACGAGCTCGGGCGGGATCACGCAGTAGATCATCTCTCTTGCATTCTACGAGTAGAGGGCGACAATGCCATAGGCCCGCGGCGCGCCACTGTCAGCTAAGCGAGTCGATGCGGGCTACATCCGGAACCACACGGCCATCCTCCTCGACGCGTGCGTTCCAGTTGGTGTAGGGCTGCTTCAGCTCTTGCAGCTCATGCCCGCGCTCGACCAGCCTTACCTGTTGCGCCGCATCGAGCGAGATGCGGTACTGGTACCAGGAGAGGTCCCAGCCGATAGTCAGTACGAACTCCGCTCTCGCTCCCGAGAGCGCCACGATGCTAGCGTGAGGCTCGCCCAGACTGCGCGCCACTCCACCGACCGTGCGCCGGTAGGGGCTTGTGTTAAACACATCCGCGGCCTCGACCACGACCACGTCCTCATCGCCCAGGCGGCGCAGGATCGGCTCGGCGATAACCGGCTCCTCCGTCTCGTAGCGGGCGATACCGAAGAGCGAAGAAATAAGGCCGCGCTTTCGCTTGGCCTCGGCCCGCGTCGGCGCCGTAGGAGATCCTTCCTTCGACCAGCCGCGATCGACCGCCTTCTCGAAGCAGAGGCGGCATACCTCGACGAGCTCGCCGTGGCCACCAGGAGAGAAGCGACTCATCTGCTCGCCCATCAACATCCGCCGTCCGCAGATTGCACAGGGCTTGGATGATTCATTGCGCGTTATACGCATAAGCCCCAGCCTAGTGGCTGTGCTCCTCCTCGCGCTCTTTCTTGACCTGCTCGACGATCTTCTGGGCGATGTGGGACGGGACTTCCTCGTAGCGCGCGAACTGCATGTGGTAGTCGCCACGACCGCCCGTGAGCGAGGTCAGCGATTGCGAGTAGGTGAGAATCTCGGCCATCGGCACCTCGGCGCGAATCGCCGTCATCCCACCCTGAGGCTCCATCCCTTGCAGGCGCCCGCGGCGTGAGTTGAGATCGCCGTTGACGGCACCTACGGCTTCATCTGGAACGACGACCTCCACCTCCATGATCGGCTCCAAGACGACCGGGTCGGCTTGCTCGTAAGCCTGCTTCCAGGCCATCGAGCCCGCGATCTTGAAGGCCATCTCGGAGGAGTCGACGGTGTGGTAGCTGCCGTCGACGAGGCGCACGCGAACGCCCTTGACCGGTGCCCCGGCCAGCTCGCCGCGCTGCATCGCTTCCTGAATTCCCTTGTCGACCGCCGGCCGGAAGCCTTGCGGAATCACGCCGCCGACGATCTTGTCGAGGAACTCGTAGCCGGCATCCGCGCCGATCGGCTCGATCTCGATGTGGCAGTCGCCGAACTGCCCGCGTCCGCCGGTCTGCTTCTTGTAACGACCGTGCCCGTGGGCCTCCTTGCGGATCGTCTCCAGATAGGGAACGCGCGGCTGATGCAGCTCGACCTCGACCCCGAAGCGCCGCTTGAGCCGCTCGACCGCAACCTCCACGTGCATCTGGCTCATGCCCGAGAGGAGTTGCTCGCCGGTCTGCTGATCGCGGCGTAGGAGCAAAGTCGGGTCCTCTTCGGCCAAACGGCGTAGTGCCGAGGCCATCTTCTCCTCGTCGCCCTTGGCCTTGGGCGTGATCGCGAAGCTCATCACAGGTTCCGGGAAGCCGATCGCCGGCAACTCGACCTGGCGATCCGCATCAAGCAGCGCGTCACCGGTCTGCGTGTCCTTCAGCTTGGCCACCGCGGCGATGTCGCCTGCGCCGATCGACTCGGCGCTGGTGTGCTCCTTGCCCTGCATCAGCAGCAGCGCGCCCAGGCGCTCCTTCCCGCGCGTACGCGGATTGGTGAGCGTGGAGTCGGACTTGACGCTGCCACCCAGAACACGAAAGACGTTGATGCGCCCAGCGAACGGGTCGGCGATCGTCTTGAAGACGAAGGCGCCGGTACCGATTCCGTCAAGACCGCTCGGGGCGCCCTTCTCCTCCGGCGACGGCAGGCACTCGGAGATGAGGTCGAGAAGTGCCGTCGAGCCGAGGTTCTTGGTCGCAACCGTACAGGCGACCGGGAACAGCTCGCCGCGCAAGACCGCTTGCTCTAGCGCACCGGCGAGCTCTTCGCCGCCGATCTCGTCGCCCTCGAGATAGCGCTCCATCAGCGCCTCGTCGGTCTCGGCGATGGCATCGAGCAGCTTCTCGCGTTGCTCGGCAACGGCGTCCGCGACCTCGGCCGGAATTTCGGAGAGCGCGGTCTCCTTTGCGCCGCCGGCGTTCGTGTAGGCCTTCAGGTGCAAGAGATCAACCACGCCGGTCAGCTCGTGCTCGGCGCCAATCGGAACCTGAACCGCGACGCAATGAGGTGAAAGCTGGGATTGAAGCTGCGTGAGGACGCGGAAGAAGTCCGCCCGCTCGCGGTCGAGCATGTTGACGACCAGGCAGCGGGCGACGCCGAGCTCTTCGGCGCGCTTCCAGATCCGGCCGGTCTGCACCTCGATTCCCATCACGCCGCTAACGACCAGCACAACGCCCTCGACAACTCGCAGTGCCGCCAGCAGATCACCCTGGAAGCCGGCGTCGCCGGGCGTGTCGATCAGGTTCACCTTGTTACCCCGCCAGAGCACGTGGCAGACGGTGGCCTGCAGCGAGAGCTGGTGCTTGCGCTCCTCGTCGTCCCAGTCCGAGACGGTCGTGCCCGCCTCCACCGTTCCGAGGCGCGTCGTGGCGCCCGACTGGAAGAGGAGCGCCTCGATTAGTGACGTCTTCCCCGTCCCGCGGTGGCCTGCAACAGCGAGGTTACGGATCTTGCCGGGCTCGACAGCGGACATGCGCTCTTCCTCCTGTACCGATTGCGACTGCGATCTTAGACGCCAGCCGCGCTCGCCGGAAAACGAACGCGCTAGGCGGTCTTTGGAAATCGCCTAAAGCAGGCGAAATCAGGTGCGCTCGAGCGCGGCTCGAGTCTGAGCGCCACCCAGGCGCGCCTTCAAACGCAGGATCGCCTTGGTGTGCAGCTGGGAGACGCGCGACTCGGTTACTCCGAGCACCTCGCCGATCTCGCGCAGAGTCAGCTCTTCGTAGTAGTAGAGCGTTACTACGAGCTTCTCGCGCTCGGGCAGGCGCGCGATTGCCTCGCCCAGCGCCTCTCGCATCTCGGTCTGGGCCAGCGCCGACTGGGGCTCGGGACCCTGCGTGTCCTCGATCGTGTCGATCAGGGCGACTTGATCACCGCCACCCGAGGAGACCGTCCAGAGCTCGTCCAGCGCCGCGATCGAGGAACGGGAGATCTCGAGCAGATTCTCACCCAGCTCGTCCTGACTAACGCCCATCTTGGCCGCAATCTCCTCCTCGCTCGGCGCGCGGCCGCTCTGCGCCTCGAGCTCGGCGATCGTGCGCTCGATGTCACGCGCGCGCGCCCGTACGGAACGCGGGACCCAGTCCATCGCGCGCAGCTCATCGATAATCGAGCCCTTGATACGGGCGATCGCGTAGGTCTCGAACTTGACGTCGCGATCGGGGTCGTAGCGCTCGATCGCCCCGATCAATCCGAGCAAGCCGTAGGAGACCAAATCGCCTTCGTCGACGTGCGCGGGCAGCCCCGAGCCCAGACGCCCGGCGACGAACTTGACCAGCGGCGCGTAGGTCAGGATGAGGCGATCGCGTATCGCGCGATCATGAGTTGCGCGGTACTTTCGCCAAAGGGAGAGTATGTCCTCAGCTGGCACGCTTCAAGAATACGGGGTCCAACCCCCTTTCCCCTACTTAACCGACTAAAAACCTGGCGATTTTTGTCGGATTTCTTTTTGAGCGAGTCGCTGCGCCTGCGGCGCAAGCTCCTTCCGATCCTAGTAGCTGAGCGGGCTCACCGTTCTTGAGAGCGGTGTTCGTTGTGGGCGATCGTGCTTCAGATCACTGCTTTCCTGCGGTAGCTCACCCTTGGCGTGAGTAGAATCGTCCGCGCGAACCTAGGGGCGTAGCTCAATTGGTAGAGCACCGGTCTCCAAAACCGGGGGTTGGGGGTTCGAGTCCCTCCGCCCCTGTAGGTCCGCGAAAAGTCTGCCGGCAGAGCCGGCTTTAACTTTTCGCGGCATGACCTCTTAGTACGAGTCGACGCGCCTTCGGCGCTATTAACTCCTGCTCCTAGATGACGTGCTCGGCTAGCCGTGATCGCGGTCGGTGTTCGGAATGGAACGTTCCGGGAGCCGCGTTTTGTGAGCCGCGCCCGCCATGTCGGTCGCGGCGGCCGTTAGAAGCGTGGCGCTCGGCCGAGCGCGTTTCGAGATCGCTATCCTGACCTGCGATGGCCGGTGACCTCTTCAGCGTCGAAACGCTCTCCGTCGAGCAGGTCGCCAAGACGATCGACCACTCGTTACTCAGGCCCGAGCTCGAGACCGAGGCGGTCAGGGTGGGTTGCGAACTTGCGCGCAACTTCAACGTCGCCTCGGCCTGCGTCAAGCCATGCGACGTGGCGCTGGCCCGCCGGCTGCTCGCGGGCTCGGAGGTGAAGGTGAGCACCGTGATTGGCTTTCCGCACGGTTCCTCGACCAGTGCCGTGAAGGCCTTCGAAGCCGAGCGAGCGATCGCGGAGGGCGCCGAGGAACTGGACATGGTGCTGAACATCGGTCGCCTACGCTCGGGCGCCGTCGACGAGGTGCGCTCCGATATACAGGCGGTCGTCAAGGTCGCCGCCGGGCAGGCACTGGTGAAGGTCATCCTGGAGAACGCCTATCTCGATAAGGGGCATAAGGTGCTTGGCTGCCGCCTGAGCGAGGAGGCGGGCGCCGACTTCGTCAAGACTTCGACCGGCTTCGCCCCCTCGGGCGCCACACTCGAAGATCTGCGCCTGATGCGACGAACCGTCTCGCCCGCTATCGGCGTGAAAGCAGCGGGCGGCATACGCACTCTCGATGCGCTGATCGATGCGCTGAACGCCGGCGCCACACGCATCGGGGCCACCGCGACGCAGTCGATTCTCGAAGAGCTCGAGACCCGGAAAGCTCAGAGCTAACTCGACCGCCCGCCTCCGCAGCCATCCCTCGATCTAGGGAGAGAAGCTAATGACGTTCGGGCAAAGCGGCGATAAAATACCGGTGTCCCCCCAGTGCAGTCCGCGCTGGACCGACCCCAGCGGAGGCAAGGTGTGACAACTAACCTCGAACAGCAACTCGTTCAACTCGATGAACTCCTCGGTTTACTCGATGCGAAAGCTCTTCGCGGCGCCCAAGAAGCTCTCGAGCACCAGATAGCTGAACTCAGCGAACAGCTCGAAACAACGCGTCAGTCGCTCGCACAAGCGCATGCCCAACGCAAGCGACTCGCGCGGGCTCGTCTTCTACTCGACGATTCCGTAAGCGACACGAACGGTAACGGCGACCCCGCTCTTCACCACAACGCAGTCGAAGCAGTGCCCGAAGAGTCGGTCGCAACGCCCGAAGAGCCGAAGGCTGTAACGGCGACCACGACCGCTCCGTTCGTAGCCGAGCGCCGTTCCAGCAACGGTGCCGCCGCCGAGCGACGTCAAGTCGAGGACAGGCGCAGCAAGGGCTAACGCCGACTTCCTGGTGCCCTAGTAATCCTTCGGTAACGCAATTCCGGCTCTCGCCGAAAGCTCGTCGAGAACCCTTTCGGCGCCTTTGAAGTCGCCCTCGTCGAACATCAAGAAGGCCATCACGACCTCGGGATCGAACTGCGTCCCGCGCCCGGCGAGAAGTTCTGCCCGCGCCTCGCTCGCGGTTCTGGCGGCGGCGTAAGAACGGTTACTTCGCATCGCCTGCCAGGCATCGCAGCAGGCGATAATCCGCGCTTCGGTAGAGATCTCGTCCTTCTGCTTTCCCTGTGGATAGCCGCGACCGTCGTAGCGCTCGTGGTGCTCGCGAATGATGCGTCCGATGTCGGCCAATTCCGGAGCCAGCTCGACCAACTCGGCGCCCATCTCTGGATGTTCCTTGACGATGTCCCACTCGACTATGGTCAGCGGCCCGTTCTTGCCCAACACCGCCTCCGGCAGGGTGCTCTTACCGATGTCGTGGTAGCGGGCCGCCAGAGCGCAGCGCCGTTGCGCTTCCTCGTCCAGGCCGAGTGCGTGCGCAACCAACGCTGCCCAGCGTTCCATCGCTGCGACTCCGTCGCTAGAAACGGGCTTCGCGACCGGCGCAGCCGCCTCCGGCGAGGAAAGGCTAATCATGGCCGCCGGCTCTGACTCCGCTGCGTGCTCGGAGCGTCCGCTCAACAGCGGCGATGGTTCGACAGCCGGCGGGCTTCGATCGTCTCCGGCGTTCTGCTGGCCGGTCTCGGCATCGACCTGCGCGGCCAGCAGAACGTGGAGATCGTTTCCGGCGTCGCTCAAGATAATCCTGTTTCGACCCGCCGCCTTGGCGCGATAAAGAGCAGCGTCCGCCGCTCCGACAAGCCCCCGTGGCGTGTCCGCATCTTCAGGCCAACAGGCGCCTCCAATCGAGATCGTGACCAGCGTTTGTTGATCGTGAGGAAGCTGGAACGGCGCTTCGGCGAAGGCTCGACGGCAGCGCTCGCCGATCTCCCTCAACTTCTCCTTGCCGCCTCCGGGTAGCAGCACAACGAATTCCTCACCGCCGTAACGAGCGACGAGATCGCCGTTTCTCACTGCATTCAGCAGCCTGCGCGCGACCTCACGCAGCACGCTGTCCCCAACCAGATGCCCGTATTCGTCGTTGACTTGCTTGAAATGATCGACGTCACAGAGAAGCACCCCGACCGGCGCATGCGACCTTGCGCTTCGGCCGAGCTCGAGCTGCAGCTCGGCATCGAGAAAGCGCCTGTTATAGAGCCCGGTGAGAGAGTCCATGACGGCGAGCCGTTCCTGCTCGCGCAGCGCCTCCTCGAGCCGAGCGGAATGACGGTGACGCTCCAGCGCATGCACCAACAGGCGCAGCACCAGCAAGACCGAAATAGCGCTCGTGACGGCAAATCCTTCGATCTGGTCTCCGCGCCGGATAGCGACCCCTGCGTAGACCAGCGAGACGGCAAAGGCCACGATCACAACGGCCATCCTCGCCATCCCGACGCTGAAGCGCCCGTGCCAGCGCACTCGCGCCGACCGGCCGGTCAACTCGGCGGCACAGACAACCAAAAGCGCCGTGATCAACAGGGCATTGCGAACCGACGCCATGCTCCCACCCCTAAGCAGGTGACTACAGATCAGGAAGGTGCCGGCATAGGCGGCAGCGAGCGCCGCGATGAGGACGAAGGAGGAGATCTCCGTTTCCGGCACAGCGCGACTCGTCAACACGACAAGCGCCAATGCCGCCGACGCCACGACGGGAACGATTACTTGCGGCAGTAGAGCCCAACCGCCGTGATCGCCCAGGCGCGGAGCGACGAACAGCCCGAACCACGGGGCCGACACCGCGAGAGCGATCATGGCTGCGTCGATCAAGCCGAGCAACCAGCCGACTCGCGAAGAACCGGCCAGGGAGCGCAGCGCTGCGAGTGCAAGTAGCGCGTAGGCGGCCAGCATGAGCCCACCCGCCAAGAGCCAACGCGAGCCGTTACTCGCCCCCAAGTGAGCGGCCAGTAGGCGCCCGCCTTCACTCGCCGCCAGTAAGAGGCAGAACAACGGCACGACCAGCCAGAGAATCCGCGCCGACTTCGCCGACCGGCGCGCGGCAAGTACGGCCGCGCCGGCGGCAAGCACGAGCGCGCCCAGTAGAACGCCCTCTCTTATCGCCGCGCCGCTGAGCGCCAACTTGAAGCTGAGCATGTAGGCGAGCACGAGCAAGAGCACGATCTCCGTCACCAGAGGAGATACTTCAAAGCGCGTCGCGCGGGCGCCGTCTCCAAGCTGAAGAGTGTGTCCGCGCATCAGACGCTCCGCCTGTCGCCCGCGCGGGGCAGCCGCGACGCTGAGCCGGGCGTACGTCTGACCATACCGGTGCCAGGCCGGTCTATCGTGCGGCAATACGAGTCCTTGCGGCGGACGACCTCATGCTCCTCCGCCGCCGGACGAACTACGCAGAACACAAGCTAGCTCCTACCGTGGGGGAGAACTCCTTATTCTATGACCCTCAAGGTCGTTTTGGCTTCATATCACTCCGTTGTGGCTTCACATCACTCGATCGAGGGACACAATTCTCGGCCGGCATCACTCACTTGAGGGATGCTTGATTACTCCGCCAGTATGGCGCCACGGCCTATCTCGCGCGGCAACTGGTCGGAACCCCTCCGACCGTGCGCGCCAGGAAGAGGTGAAACGTTCCTGGCCGGATTCCGTTGGAACGGTCGTCGGCTGACGCTCAGGAGAGCAGCTTGCTCAGCTGCATGGCGGCGCCTAGATCACCGCTCAGCTTGAGCTTCCCCGTCAGGTAGGCGGACATGACCCCCAGCTTGCCATCGAGCAGGCGAGTGAAAGTCTCCTCGGAAGCCGAGACAGTGCAATCAGCATCCGCAACGGCGCCATCGCTCACCACTACCTCTTGCGAATCGAAACGAATCGTCCAAGCCTTTCCGTTCTCGACCACGAAGGCGTAGGTGGAGCGCAGGCCGGAGAGATCCTTTCCCGCCGCGCGAGCCGGGATCTCGGCGATGAAGCTTTCCAGCTCGCCACTCATTGGAAGCGACTGTGGAATAGACGGCGAAGCGTGCAGCGTTCGCAATTCATAGGAGTGAGACTAACTCCCGCGCCGCATAGGGGCTGGTTCAGGCGGCGCGCTCGACGGGGCGCACGAGATAACGCCGTATCAGCGCACGGGAAAGCTCGTACTGGCAGCGACCGATCTCCAGCCTGTTTGCCTCCAGCACTTCGGCCGGACTGCCGGTTTCGCGCAGTCTCTGCCGCTCGAGCGCGAGTAGCGAGAGTCGGAGCTGTAGTTGCTCTGGGACGAAACCGGATCTTTCGCTGCCGCGTTGCCACATTTCGTATTCCTTTTTTCTCGCCGACGCAGAGCTTCCTTCTGCCATCTTTTCCGATCAGGCTGAGAGGCGCCTGAGCCGCCGTTAAGAGTTGGCGAAGAGCTTACGAACGAGCGTCACTGCAGTCCCTGGTGGCCGCCAGCCGATACTCTGAGGGCATGCGGATCCTGGTTCTGGCCGAGGACGCCGATTGCCTCGAATACGCGCTCAGCGGCGTCGGTTACGAGGTAACCGTTAAGAGCCATTCCGGCGAGGCCGAGCACCTATTACTCTGCGAGCGCTTCGACGTGGTCGTCTTTCATCCGCGCCCTGACGACCCCTATTTCCTCAACCGAATGCTGCGCGATTATCCCGGTCGGGCGCTGGTCGTTTGGCTCCGCTCGTCTTCGTCGGCGCGCGTCAGCGAACTCCTCGACGCCGGCGCCGATGAGGTGCTCGACGGCACGATGGATGATCGCGAGCTGCTGGCCCGTGTGCGCAACGCCGCTCGGCACGGACGCCGTTCGGCCTCACAGACGCTCGAGTTCGGCGACCTCACGATCTTTTCTCCGAGCGGTAAGGCGATCTGGCGCGGTGAGCTTCTTCCGCTCACCAAACGCGAACGCGGGGTTTTGCTTGCGCTCGCCGAGACGGTCGGTGAGACAGTTCCGCGCGAGGTCATCTATCGGAAGGTCTGGGGCTACTCCATGGTGCGCGGTGACCGCTCGGTCGACGTCAACGTGAAACGGCTCCGCGACAAGCTCGAGCAAGCAGAAGTCGGGCTTCGCATCCACACCACTTCAGGCATCGGCTACCGCCTTGCTCTCGAGGCCGCGATACTCGACGAGGCGCCGGTAGCCATTCTGTAACTGGTTCGTAACCCGCGCTCTACCTCTCTCCGTTAGCGTTCGCAGCGACAGTAACTCGTAGCGAGGAGTCCAAGATGCGGTTTTCTCTCGTCCCACGGCAGGCTGAGTTCTACAATCTCTTCACTCGGGCCGGCGAGAATGCGCTCGACGCGGCGCGGCTGGTGGAGAAGCGCTTCAACAACATTCCCGACGCGACTATCAGCCAGAAGGCGGTCACCGACCTCGAGCACAAGGGCGACGACATCACCGCCGAGATCATCGGACTCATCAATACGCAGTACGTCACGCCGTTCGATCGCGAGGACATCTACTCGCTCGCCAGCGCAATCGACAACGTCGTCGACTACCTCGAAGACGCCTCCGAGCTGATCGACATCTACCACATCGAGAGCCCGATGGAGCAAGCGATCGAGCAATGCCGCGTTCTGGTCGGTGCGACCGAGTACCTGGTGAACGCGCTTAATGGGTTGCACGGACTGCGCGGTGTGTCAAAACACCTTGTTGCGCTGAAGAAACTCGAGGACGAGGGTGACGCGATCCTCCGCGATGCGATCGGAGCGCTGTTCGAGGACGAAAAGGTCTCACCGAGATTGATCATCCAGTGGAAGGACATCTTCGAGGCGCTGGAGGCGGCTATCGACTCTGCGGAGACGGCCGCACACCTGATCGGCAACATTGTCGTTAAGAACGGTTAGGTAGCGATCGGATGCTTTGGACCACGCTCGTAGCGGTCATCGTGATCGCCGTGTTCTTCGATTTCACCAACGGATTCCACGACAGCGCGAACGCGATCGCGACCGCCGTCTCAACGCGCGCCCTCTCGCCGCGAGTCGCCGTTCTCATGTCGGCGGTGCTCAACTTCGTCGGCGCTTTCTACGCGGTCAAGGTCGCTGCAACGATCGCCAAGGGAATCGTCAACCAGGATCTCATAACGGGCGTGAACGGTCTCAAGATCATTCTCGCCGGGCTGATCGGAGCAATCGTCTGGAATCTGACAACGTGGTATCTCGGTCTTCCTTCCAGCTCCAGTCACGCCCTGATCGGCGGCATGCTCGGCTCGGCGATCTGCGCATTAGGACTGCACGCGAATGTGAAAGGAAAGAGCCAGTCGGTCGTTCTCTGGCATGGCTTATACGAGAAGGTGCTCGCGCCTTCACTGCTCGCGCCGCTGCTGGCCATCCCTAGCGCGTTATTGCTCATGTACCTCTTCCTCTGGATCATCCGGAAGCGATCGCCGCAGCGCACCAACCACGTCTTCCGGCAACTCCAGCCAATATCCTCGGCCTTCGTCGCCTTTCTGCACGGTACGAATGACGCTCAGAAAACGATGGGCATCATGGCGATGGCGCTGGTATCGGCCGGCCATCTCGATCCGAATTTCAGTCGACCGCCGATCTGGGTGATCGCCGGCGCCGCCGCGGCGATGGCGTTTGGCACCTATGCCGGCGGCTGGCGAATCATCCGTACCCTGGGCACGCGGATTGCGAAGCTCGATCCGCCGCGCGGCGTCGCCGCCGAGACGGCCTGCGCCAGCCTGCTCTGGGTAACGCAGCACTACGGCTTTCCGGTCTCTACTACGCATACGATCTCTGGAGCCGTGCTCGGCTCGGGAGCGGCGGGCTCGAAGCTATCTGCCGTTCGCTGGGGCGTGGCCGGCAACATCGTCATCGCCTGGCTGATCACCATCCCCTGCGCCGCACTCGTCGGCGCGGGCGTCGAGCTACTGACCAGGCTCCCCGGCGGTGTTTTCTTCGCTCTCGGGGTGGCAGCCATCGCCGCCGCTCTCGCGTTGGTTGCCCGGGCGCAGCATCTGGCCACTGGGACGGTCACCGAGAGTGAGGCCGCCCTGTCCGCCGTCGCCCGCGAAGTCGCCTGATCGCCTAGTCGAGCCGGGCTCGCAGCTCACGCACGGCGCTCAACGGATCGAGCCGCTTCTCGGCGACGGCGCTGACCAGGTCATCAAAATCCGGATCGGCGGCACTCGCCTCTTCGAGCTCGCGACGCATGCGACTAGAGGCGAGGTCGAGCAACTCGCGACGAAGGTTCTCCCGTCGCCGGCGCTCGAGCCCTCCGCTTTGTTCCAGCGCCGCACGGTGCTGCTCGATCGCCTGCCAGAGAAGGTCGACTCCGTTCCCGTCAGTGGCCTGGGTACTCACGATGGGTGGCCCCGCCTCGGCGCCAAGCGAGAGCGCTTGCCTGAGCTCGGCGAGCGTGGCAGCG
>DATCCQ010000002.1:0-5456 GCA_036511185.1 Gaiellaceae bacterium | reverse complement strand
CCACCCCACCCTTGGGGCGTGACACGGTATTAAACGAAATGAGCCGAACCGGGGCACAGTTCCCGATTACAACTCGCCCTCGACCATCGCCTACGCATAAGTGCCGAGATAGCACGGTGTTCCAGCAAGCAGTGGAGCGAAAGGAATACCCTCTTAACTCGATGGCCGCTCGACACATAATCTGGAAATGAGCGAGCGTCGTGGATGACGTTCGGGGCCGCTTGCACACGAGAGGCGGTGTGGCTCAACTAGGCGGCGGTTCGGCCGACCTCCACGGCGATGCATGACGAGCTTCGTCAGCGACTGACGCCTCGGGCGATCTTCGAGCTTCTCGACGAAGCCAACGTAGCGAGTACAACGACGATCGCCCGGGCCAGCGCGCTGGCGGAAGATCACCGCACTCGAGACGACCGGCGACGCCTGATCGCAGTCGCGATGAACCTCAGCGGTTGGATGCTGAGGCTGGAGGGCGGGGACGGCCGTCGGCATCCCTTCTTCGACGACATCCTCTTCGGAATCCGCGCGCGAGCGGACGCCGGTAACGTCGACATCCTCCTTCTCACCGGAGCGTCCAGCCAGGTCAGCGGCGAGCCGACGCGCTACCTCGATCTCTGCCGGCGCCACGGGGCCGAGGGCATCATCCTCGGCGCCTTCGTGCCCGAGGAGCCGGAGCTCGCCTCACTCGTCTCCTCCGGGTTTCCCTGCGTCGCGATCGACACGCAGCTGATCGGGCCCAGGGTCGGCTTCGTCACCTCTGACAACGTCGGCGGAGCCGCCGCCGCTGTTCGCCATCTGGCCGAGCTCGGCCGCAAGCGAATCGCCTACGTCGGTGGCTGGGGCTCCGAGCCGGCCCACATCGATCGCCGTCTCGGTTACGAGAGCGCGCTCGATGAGTCCGGGCTCGAGCTGCGGGAGGAGTACGTGGTGCTCGGCGGCTGGCTACACCAGCAAGCGCACGCCTTGACTCATCAGTTGCTGGCCCTGGCCGAGCCGCCCGACGCCATCTTCTGCGCCAGCGACGTGATGGCGATTGGCGCGATGCTCGCCATCGAGGAGGCCGGGCTACGAATCCCGGAAGACGTAGCGTTGGTCGGCTTCGACGACAGCGACTACGCGACGATGACGGTGCCCTCGCTGACGAGCGTTCGCCAGGATCGCGTCGGACTCGGGGCGGCGGCCGTTGAGACGATGCTACGCGTTCTGGACCATCCGGACAGCTCTCCGCCATCCTCCGTTCTCCCGGTGGAACTGGTCGTGCGCGAGTCGTCTGCGCGAGACTTGGCAACAGGCGCCAACGCCTCGCTGAAAACTCCCGGCGAGCGAGCCGAGCAGGCTGCGATTCCAAGCCGACTGGGGATCGAAGAGTCCGCCCAGCGCCTGTCCGCCGCGGCGGTCTACCGCCTGCTCGGGCGAACGCCCGGCTCTCCCCCGAAGCGACCGGACGAGCCGCCCGCGAACGTTCTCAGGCAGGAATGGCGCCCGGAGAAGCGCCGCCTTGTTGCGCTTGCGATCGATACCGCTCCCAATCAGAGCTTCCGCCACGCCTTCTTCGACGAGCTCTTCTACCGAATCCGCGCCCACGCGCACGCGCAGGACATCGACCTGCTCGTCATCACCAACGTCGGGACGACCCCCGGAGCTCCGTTCCCGCCCTTTCTCGAGCTTTGCAAGAGGTACCGGGTCGATGGGCTCGTCGTCGTCTCTCTACCGCTCGAGGAGCCGCCGGTCGCGGCGCTCGCCGCCTCTGACTTTCCCTGCGTCACTCTCGACGTCGACCTGCTCAGCGACCAGATCGCCTTCGTCATGTCCGACAACGTCGGCGGCGCCGTCATGGTGACCAACCATCTGATCGAGACCGGCCGGCGGAGAATCGCATTCATCGGCGGCCGCGGCAACGAGCGACCGACGGTCGACCGGCACTTCGGCTATCAGAGCGAACTGGCGCGCTGGGGATTGCCCCATCTGGAGGAGTACGTGGCCATGGCCAACTGGCTCCCGCGCAGAGCCTACGAGGCGACGCAGAGGTTTCTCGCCCTTCCCGAGCCGCCCGACGCCGTCTTCTGCGCCAGCGACGTGATGGCGATCGGTGCTATGGCGGCGATCGCGGAAGCGGGACTTCGCATTCCCGAGGACGTCGCGGTCGTCGGCTTCGACGACATCGACTACTCGCGCTTGGTTACGCCCGCACTGACCACCGTTCGCCAGAGCCAGGCGAAGCTCGCCAAGGGGCTGATCGAGGCGATGATCAACCTGCTCGAGCATGCGGGCGAGCCACCGACGGTGTCGGTAATCCCGATCGAGCTGGTCGTGCGCGGGTCGAGCGTCCGCGAATAGCGGCGGTGTGACAGGCGAAAAGCTAGAGGTTCCTATACTCAATTCAGGGCTCTGACGACTGAAGCGCCCAGGGTTCGTACGTCGCACCTTGGGTCATAGACAGCGGGGCACGTTCGAACCTTTTGGAACTAAACGGGGCACGTTCGAACCCTCGAGCCCAGGTTGGGCTTTCTAAGGTCGGCGCGCTCCACGACGAGTTGCTCCGTAAAGCCTTGGCCAATCCTCGAGAACCTCGCCCCGTTCCCGCCAAGGTGAGCCCAGTACTCGAAACCGTCACACTCGTGCTCGAGCGAGCTGGAAAGCCGATGCTGGCACGCGAGATTCACGCGGCTGCAGAGCAACTCGCTGGTGAGCCGCTGCTTTGGACGTCGGTGAAGGCAGCGCTCGCAGCAGACGTGACGGGTGAGCATCCGCGCTTCCGAAGGGTGCGCCATGGCGTCTACCAGGTCGCGAGAGACGTCAAGCGCTGCACCAGTTGAGCCGCCGATCTGGGGCCAAGCGAGAGCACGCTCGCCCAGGCGAACCTCTCCACCACTCGAAGGCGCTGGGCGTGTGTCTCAACCGCTTCCCGACCGGGGTTCTTCCGGCGGCGGACCAACCGCTAGTCGCACTCCTGTTCGCCGTCTGCACACGAGCGCGTTCTGGTTCTTCCGCAGCTTCGGCGTCAGCCTCTAGGACGCCAGGCGGGTGAGGGCTCACGACGCTGGCGGAGGAGATCCCAGCCAGTTATTGCTGATGCCGCTCAGCTGACCTTGATCGCGGAAACTTCGATCTCGAGGGTGATCTCTTCGCTGACCATGACGCCTCCGGTCTCAAGGGCGGCGTTCCAGTTGACACCCCAGTCCTTGCGGTTGATCTTCACGGACCCCTCGAAGCCGGCACGCATATTCCCGTACGGGTCAGTTGCAGTGCCGGTGAACTCGGCGTCGAGCGTGATCGGCTTGCTTACTCCCTTGATCATCAAGTCGCCGGTTACCTGGGAATGCGTGCCGTCAAGCACCTTAAAGGCGGTCGATTTGAACGTTATCTGCGGGTACTCGTCCATAGCGAAGAAGTCGTTAGTTCTCAGGTGGGCGTCGCGATCGGCGTTGCGGGTATCGATGCTCTCCGCCTGAATCGTGACCTCGACGCTCGACTTGCTTGGGTCAGACGCGTCGAAGTGCGCCTTGCCCTCGAACTCGTTGAACGACCCGCGGACCTTCGTGACCATTGCGTGGCGCGCAACGAACCCGCAGCGCGTGTGGGCGGGATCGAACGTGTAATCACCAGTCAAGTTGTTGAGGTCAGTTTCGGGCACGGCGCTCATGGGCTCCCCTTAGTCGTAGAGTGATCTCAACATGGCGTGACGCCTTCTCGGTGAGGCGAGAGACGATCCGCGGCGACCGCGAGTATATCTGCGCCCGACGAACGCGATCGGCGATCGGGACAGCCACAGTACTTCGAATCGTCGGGGGACATTCCCGCACACTGGCCCGCCCCACGTACGAGGCGTGACACGGCATCAACCGAAAGATTCACGGCTACGCCCCCGGTATTAGACTCTCCGCATGGGCGAGGATGAGCTAACACAGGCAGAGAAGCCCGGGGACGAAGGCACCGAGGCGAGATCACGACAGGCTGGCAGTTCACCGGCTTGCTCGGGGCGCTGCGAGGTGGCGCGCTGGTGGTCCGCAAATCGACGGGCCCGGCACGAGACGCGCCGCTTCTACTCACGTCGGCGCACGCACAAGAAGACTGACATGCGCTCACAGCGGCCAGAGCTCGATCGGGATCCCTCTCGATGCCGACGGTGGTGGCTGCCGGCCTCGCGCGCGACTCGCCGGACAGGCGAAGTCATACAAGACGATCCGCCGCGACGATGAGGATCGTCGTCACAGGTGGCAGCGGCAAGGCGGGAGGCGCGATCGTCCGCGACCTGCTGGAGCACGGTCACGATGTGCTCAACGTCGACCGCGTGCCCTCGGCGGAGTCGCGCTCGCCCGACTCGCCAGCGCCGTTCCTGCCCGCGGACCTCACCGACTTCGGCCAGACGCTCGAGGCGCTCAGCGGCGGCGAGCGGATGCCCCAACCGAACGCCGTCGTGCATCTCGCCGCGATTCCCTCGCCCGTCCACGCAACCCCCGACGTCGTCTTTCGGACGAACGCCGTCAGCATCCACACCGTCTTCTCCGCCGCTGTCCGGCTCGGCCTCGAGCGCGTCGTCTGGGCCTCGAGCGAGACCGTGCTGGGCCTTCCCTTCGACCAGCCGCCGGAGTACGTGGCGGTCGACGAGCAGCACGAGCTGCGCCCGGAGTCCTCCTACGCGCTCTCGAAGGTGCTCGGCGAGGAGATGGCGCGCCAGTTCAGCCGCTGGAGTGGCATCCCCTTCATCGGACTGCGCTTCTCCAACATCATGGAGCGCGCCGACTACGCGCAGTTCCCTTCCTTCTGGGCCGACCCGCATCTGCGCAAGTGGAACCTCTGGAGCTACGTCGACGAGAGCCACGTCGCCGAGAGCGTCAGACGCGCGCTGGCAGCGGACGTCCGTGGCGCGGACACCTTCATCATCGCCGCTGCCGACACTGTGATGCGCGAGCCGAGCCGCAAGCTGATGGCCGAGGTCTTCCCGAGCGTGCCGATTCGCGACGGTGTCGCCGAGCACGGCACCCTGCTCTCGATCGACAAGGCTCGGCGCCTGCTCGGCTACGAGCCTCAGTTCACCTGGCGCGAAATCCTCTGATCCCTGCCACGGCCATGCGGCGAGCTACATGCGGTACTCGTCCGGGAGCCCGAAGGGCTCGATCTTGCAGCCGTCGACGTCGGTGAAGCCGTACCGTCGTGCGAGGAGCGTGGCGTGCGCGCCCGTGCCACTCAGGCTCATGAACTCTGAATCCGTAACTCGCACTTTTCGTACCTCACACTTTGGTTGTCGCGGATTACCCCGTAAAACCGGCCTTTGGAACTAAACGGGGCACTTTCGAACCCTCGACTAGCAGTTGAGCTTCGGGATCTATCCGCACTTCACGAGGTGCTCATCGCGAAAGCCGCCTCTGATCCCCGTGAACCTCGCCCTGCTCCCGCCAAAGTGAGCCCGGTACGCGAGACCGTGACGCTGGTGCTCGAGCAGTCAGAGCGGCCGCTGC
>DATCCQ010000001.1:0-6401 GCA_036511185.1 Gaiellaceae bacterium | reverse complement strand
CCGTTGATCCACGGACGGATCTGGACGATAACGCTCGACCCGCGGACGCACCGTATGGCGTCGTTCTCCCTGGGCCGGCGCTAAGACCGCGCTTCCACGCGATCCCGCGATCGTTCCAACGCTGACGCTCGTCGAGCCGAGCTAGTGGCGAGCCGCCGCTAGACGCTTCCGCGCCGATCGGTCACGCGGCCGAACTTCTAATCGAGCGGCTCGCCACTCGTCACGCTACGCGACCGCAGACCGATTCACAAGATGTCTTTTCGAGACGGGGGCGACGCCTCCGTAGGAGTCCGGGAATCCCTCTCGTTTATCCAAGCCATCGCCTCGTCGAGGGTCTTGAACACCTCGACCTCGGTGTTTTCCTGCGACTCGGTGTAGGCCTCGAACATGCGCGCGAGTCCGTATCTAGTCGGCGAGTGCGGGCCAACGACTACGGCCGAGCGTACCGCCGGCACGTGCGCGAACTGGGCTCTGATCTCGGCAACCTGCTCGATATCGGCAGCCGTGAGCGTCGAGACATCGAGGTTCGTCTCATCTATGACCATGCCAACACCCGACCGAAACTGCGGCTCCGAGAGCACAGCCCGCCGCACGGCTTTACCGCCCTCAACCGTCGCTACGCCGGACAACCGGCAGATGAGCAGCGACGGATCAACCCACTCAAGCTCGAATTCCATAGGCCATTGACAGTATCGGCCCTAATACCGAGTGCGGTCAACGGCTCCCTCATGAGATAGACCCGCACCCGAGCGCACCTGCGCGCCAGTCGATACCCGCGTGCGTGTACGAAACGTGATACGGGTTTGTCTCCGTAGGGGGTGTTTCGCTGCTACTAGTTGCAGTACGGAAAGAGCCTTTTAGCAGGCTCTTTCCGTTTGCTGCGTTTCGTTGCAGTTCGCTCGAAGGGACTCATAATCCGACGGTCGCTGGTTCGAATCCAGCCGGGCCCATCTCGCTTCCTCGGTCGGCGTCTCTATGCAGCCAGGCGCGACTGGCCTGCCGGGCGCCACGATGCCGGAAAAGCTTGAGCGACGCCACTCCGGTGCTGCCTCGGAACTGGTTTTGCTTTTCGTAGGCGAGTTTGATGGCGAGAGCGGCCTAGGTAGATGGAAGACCGCTCCCCTTGCCTGTGGTATCCCGGCGAGTCAGACTACCTACGGTGGAGTACGAGATCATCTGGGGCGGCGATCCCGAGGACGTGTGTATCCGGACCCGGGGCGTAGCGACAGTCGAGGGATTCAGTGCCTGGTTGCTGGAAGGAATTAGTGACCCCCGTAAACGACCCGGACTGCGCGTATTGATCGATCACCGTCAGCTCGACACAAGCCGTATGAGTATCGAAGACGTCGAGCGTCGGGTGGAGATCGCAGCTAGAGAAGAACCACACTTCGACGATGTTCACGTCGCCGTGGTGGTGGAAAGAGAAGTCGACTTCGGCATCCAAAGGATGCTCGGGTCTCTCTTCGAAGCTCGTCCAGAGCTACGTTCGATTCTGCGCGTTTTCCGCTCGATCGACGAAGCCCGGCTCTGGCTGGCTACCTTCCCGGCGCCGGATTCCGCTTGACTCCCCGCTCTCGAGCTCTACGGCGGTGAGAAGCGCAGGCAACCTGAGGATGGTGTTGGGCGAGGCGCGCCCGCCGTTTCGGAAGCGGGGCCATAACAAACACGCCAGAGACGATCTCGCGTACGAGTCGAATTCTCCGACGGCACTCGTACGAGCTTGCGGTTTTCAAATCGGGCGATTGTTGAATACGATCAACACGTGCGACGCTGCTTGACAAGGCTCGCTCTCGTCGTCCTCGTGCCGGCGCTCGCAACCGCTTGTGGCGGCGGCTCCGGCACGACGAATGCGACCACTACAAAGGTCGCTACGAAGGCGACAACGCCAGCGAAGCTCCCCTTCAAGGCGACCTTCTCCGCCACCGACCACCATCCGGTCGTCGACAAGAACTGGCGAATCAAGGTCAAGGTCACCGGCCCTTCCGGGAAGCCGATTGCGGCGACAGTGCAGATGAACGTCCTCCTCGGCAGCTTGCGGGTCGGCCAGATCGACAACGGCAAGATCCACCGCTTCACCGGCCGCTACGGCGAAATCATCACCTGGCCTGTGGCGGCGGTTGGCAATAAGTTGACGCTGCAAGCCGTGGTCAAAGCCAAGGGGAAGACAAAAACGTTCCTCTGGCCTATCGCCGTTAGGAAGAAATAGTGACGCCGAGCGACTCGACTCAAGTGGCGAGCCCGTCCAACGCGCACGGCGTCGAGGTCGTCGTCGATCACGTTCGAAAGAGCTTCGAGGGCGGGCTCGTACGTTCGCTCGAGGACGTCAGCTTGCGCATCGAGCCGGGCGAGTTCGTCTCACTGATGGGCCCCTCGGGCAGCGGCAAGAGCACCCTACTCAACCTGATCGGCGCGCTCGACAAGCCCGACGCCGGCACGATCAGCGTCGGCTCATATCGCCTCGAGAGCCTGAGCAAGCCCTCTAGGTACAGAGCAACAGTTATCGGCTTCGTCTTCCAACTCCACCACCTGATCCCAACCCTGAATGCGCTCGAGAACGTGCAGCTGCCGATGCTCGGTCGCATCCACTCGCGCAAAGAGCGGGAGGCTCGCGCGCGCGAACTACTCGAAGAGGTTGGGCTGTCGCATCGCCTGAACGCCAACCCGGGGACGCTCTCTGGCGGCGAGCGCCAGCGCGTGGCGATCGCCCGCGCTCTTGCCAACCGCCCCTGCCTGCTGCTCGCCGACGAGCCCACCGGGGCGCTCGATTCGGTCACCGGGGTCCGCATCATGGCGCTCCTTCAGCGGTTGCGCGATCAGTACCAGATGACCACGCTCGTAGTCACCAACGACGTCGCCGTTGCCGCCACCGCCGATCGCGCCTACCGCATGCGCGACGGGCGTGTAGAGCCACTCGACGAGCCGCCTACTCCCGGCGCAGAGCTTCAACCGGAGCAAGCCTGACTGCGCGCAGGACCGGATAAATCGCGCCGAAGAGTCCGACTCCGAGCGAAAAAGCCAGCCCCCAGGCAAAGACACCGGCGGTGAAGTCAGGCGTGACGAAGGTCGAGATGAGGCCGTAGCTCGTGAATAGATGAGCCGCCAAAGCCCCGACTCCCAGCCCGATACCGAGAGCGAGCAAGCAGATCCCCAGCGCCTCGCTCATGATCAGCGCCGCGATTCGATAGGCGGGCCAGCCGATCGCGCGCAGGATGCCGATCTCTCGCGTTCGCTCCGACACCGACATGGCCATCGTGTTCATGACACCGATACCGCCGACGATCAGCGCCAGTAGCGAGAAAATCCAGCCGGCGCTGATCAGAAGACGACTCTGCGTGTCTACCTTGACGGCCTGACCGGGCTCGGCTAACGGCAGTATCCCGGAGATCTTGCCGGCGATCTCCTTGGCCACATCGTTCGACGGACGCCCGGGCATTACGGTAATCGCGATCGTCGTTACCTCATTCGGACGGCTGCTCAGTTTCTGCAACGCGGAGAGCTGCATCACGCCTCCGCTGTCCTCGGACGAGTCGCCGGTGTGATAGACGCCGACAATACGGAAGCTGCGCGTGATCGAGTGGAAGACGGGCGCCGCGCGATAGCCCTTTATCTTCACCGTGTCGCCGACCTTCGCGTGCAGGGAGTCGAGCGCCGCATCGCCTACGACGATCTCGCCTTGGCCGGGGTGATGCCCGCGCTCGAGCACAAGCCGTTGCCAGGGAAACTCGCCCGGCCGCATTCCGAGAATGACAAAGGAGTCTTGCCCGTCGACTTTGGTGACGTAGAGCTCGATCCCGGCCACCTGCCGCACACCCGGCTGGTCCTTGACGCGGGACTCGAGCGACTGAGGCAGGATCGACTTGGTCAGATCGGTCGTGCCCGATTGAAAAAGCCCGAAATCGGCGCGCCCGAGGTGGATCAGCTGGTTGGCCGTATTCCGCACTCCAGCCGTGATCGAGAGCAGTGCCACGATCAGACCTACCCCGATCGACACTCCGGCGGCCGTGAAAGCAGTGCGCATCGGGCGGCGCAACAGGTTCTTCCAGATCAACTTAGCCCAGGTCACGCGACGAATACTTCTCCTTCGGTCGCTTCTGCGCAAGCGAGTCGGACAGCCGCTATGAAACCCGAGCACCGCTTCCGAAGCGGGCTGAGCGCCTCCCCCTGGCGGGAAGGTGATCTCTCACGCACAATTAGGTCAAGTGAGAGCGTTTTTACACGAGTGCGAGCTGAAGACTGCAGGCGCCCTGACCGTCATCGACATCACCGACAAGGTGATCGACGCCGTGCGCGAGAGCGGTATTGAGAACGGCGTCGCCTGTGTCTACTCGCCACACACCACCTGCTGCATCCGCGTCAGCGAGTTCGAGAATGGTTTCCTCGAGGATTTCGCCGCGTTGCTACAGCGGCTTGTCCCGTCCGAAAGCTACTACGCGCACGACGACTGGGATCGCCGCACCGAGAACATCTGCGAGGAAGACATGGAAGCCGGTAACGGCCACGCGCATTGCATGGCGATGTTGCTCGGGCCCGCCGGGGAGTCAATTCCGGTCGAAAATGGTGAGCTTGCGCTAGGTACCTGGCAGCGGGTGCTCTTTGTCGAACTGGATCGCGAGCGAGATCGTCGCTGGCTGGTCCAGGTCGTCGGCAAGTAGTCCGCGCAGGCAGACGCGACTCGGCCGCTTTACGCGGCTCAAGCGCTGGAGTAACTCGCTTGGCGAGGAGCTAGATCAGGCCGCAGGCGCGGGCTGTGTTCGGCCAGGGATAGAAGCCCCTACCGCTCTTTAAGGCCTGTTCTGCCACCCACATCTGCTCGTTCGGGCTCCAGTGATCAGCCGTCCCCTTGGCGCGAAGCAAGTATCCGCCGTAAGAGCGCTGGAAGGAAATGTCCATCTGCAGGCCGCCGTAATAGCCGTTACCACTGTGGGCGTTCCAGGCGCCCTCGCCGTGATGGATGCACAACCACTGAGACTTGTGAGGGATGCGCCGTGTCAAATGCCGGGCGCGAGCAGCCCTCTGATGCCAGAGACTGAGAACCCAGCGACCGTATTTGGCACCCGATGCATTGAGTACGCGGTGACGCACGGGCGTCATTGCCACACCCATTACGTTTTGCCAGTGCCAGGTCATCTGCCGTAACTGCCGGATCTGCCGGAACTCGGAGGTCCGTTTGTTGGCTGCGCCGGCGAGCGCCGGAGTAAGTAAGACGACCATCACGAGCACCGAAACGAGAATGCGCAGAGCGCTTCTTCTAAGCACGAACAACTACTCCTTACGCGACAACGACGACCGATGACGCCCGGGAGAACTCAGCGGGCCGCCTCGGCCTGACGTCGCTAGAGCGACATCAGCCTCCCAAGGCTAGCAAAAGTACATAAGGCGCAAGCCGCCTATAGCGAATATGTACCACAGGCTACTGGTAACAAGCTTCAGGCAAAAAACGCCGGATAGTGGTGAATCTTCCAGAGACCCTCGATTACTCCTATCGGGCGATGCATACTTACCCCAGACTGACGACACTAGAACTAACCCCGACCTGCGGAATCATGCAACTGCGCCTAGGTGACCCTACCCATACCGAACGCCTGGCTTCTTTCCTAGAGAGCCTTGGCCAGGCAACAATCGTCTCTGGTCCCAACGAGATCGAGCTTCTCGCGCCCGACACGGGCAAGGCCGGCGACATGGCGCGGCGAGAGATTGCCATCTACCTGCGCGTCTGGAGCGTTCTGTATCCAGATGCCGAGGTCACGGCAGTCGGCGAGGGCTCCGTAGCGATGGCCGAAGCGCACGCCGTTAGCGCGAGCTAGACGCGCCGACCCTACCGCTGGAGAGGATTAGTTCGGGCTCGTAGGCCTGCCTACAAGCTATGCCCGGGCATAGAAAAGCGCCGAGCCGGTGACACTTTCGTCCCCTCTTCCTAAGAACCCCGGCCTCGCCTTGCGGCTCTTCCGTTGCCCCTTGGATGAGGTTCAACCTACTCGCGTTCCGTGCTCGACGCTCGATGATCTTCCCACGTGCGGTCGCGAACTTCAATACGGGGAACTACGTATTTTCATCTGCTTCGCAGAGTGACGGGGCTCACGCCGCATAGAGACTCGCTCGAGCCGATTTTCGCGGCTCCCGGAGCCCGTTCCGGACACGAACGGCCGCTTCGACGACGGCTCTCCAGCAGGGAATTGCGCCCGGCTCGAGCAACCCCGTGCGCGCCGACCGCGAGAAGGCTGTGCCCCCACTCCGAGGCGTTCCACGAGCCTATCCCGGTAGGGAGGCGCGGCTGAGGCGGTCGAGGCGTGGATGCCGGGGGCCGCACGAGCCGCGAAAGCGCACTGGTAGTGCGGTGAGTGGATCGGGTGGTTCCTGGCGCCGCGAATCGGCCGCATCGGTTGTGCGGGCCTACCGGGATA